>DASPNN010000733.1:0-14606 GCA_035626495.1 Chryseosolibacter sp. | reverse complement strand
CGGAATCAATCACAAGTATTTTAAATACGATCACGTCGGTCAGGGCAAACGCCAACCGGGCTCGACGTTCAAACCATTCGTCTATGCCAAGGCGATGGAGGACGGCTATTCCCCATGCCAGGAATTTTACGACAACTCCCCAAGCATCGACCTGGGCCAGTCTGTGTACAAACCCGCAAACTCCAACGGCACTTACGGCGATGGCAATCCGTATACGCTGAGGCAGGCGCTTGGAAGATCATTGAATTCGGTAACAATGCAACTCATGGAAAGATTAAAGCCAGATAACGTTGCCGCTTTTGCAAACCGCGTTGGAATCGGAAGTAAGCTACAACCCGTCTATTCGTTGGGACTGGGGACCAGCGAGGTGTCGCTTGAAGAGCTGGTGGCGGCGTACAGCGGATTTGTCAATTCCGGCGTTTACACCGCGCCGTACTACATCACGCGAATAGAAGATAAACATGGAAACGTCATTCAATCTTTCACGGCTGAAAGCCGTCAGGTCATGACGACAGAAACTGCTGCCAAAGCTTTGTACTTGCTGAAGGGCTCAGTCGATGAGGTAGGCGGAACCTCGCGCTCGCTCAGCGAGGCAGTAACCTTTGACAACGAAGTTGCCGGCAAAACCGGCACCACCGACGATGCCTCCGATGGGTGGTATGTCGGTCTAACCCACAACCTGGTCACCGGCATATGGGTCGGGGGCGATGAACGCGCGATTCATTTTCCTTCGTGGACCTTTGGATCCGGCGGTCGTTCCTGCCTGCCATTGTGGAATCGTTTCATGGAAGGCGTTTACAAAGCGCGTACGGGGTATGTGAAGGGTTGCTTCGCGCCCGACGCAGTTTTTAAAGTTGACTGCCAGGAAGCGGCTGACCTGGATTACGAGATGGCCAACTAGGCCACATATTGTGACAAAACCTCACTTCTGTACAAATATTCTGCGGTTGTGGCCGCGGCTTCATTTCAATGACTGCTATTTTGCAAACCGGTATTCAGTTCAAAGCAAATGTCATTTATAGTAAAATCAACACTGAGCATTGCACTCGCGACGCTGCTTATTCTTGCTCACCTTGCTTATGATCAAATGCTGTTTTTGGTAGCCGGGATGATTTTGCTGTTGTACACTTTTTTTTCACTTCGCAAAGCGGAGAGCCGGCCGTATACAAACGCTGATCGCAAACAACTTTTCGTCGTTCCAATCTTGATCGGGCTAACAGGTGCAGCCTTCGGCTTCATGATGTTTAGAAACGTTCTGGGGGCTATTGGTATCTGCGGTACAATGTTCGGAGTTCATGCATTCGCCTGCGGAAGGATGTTGCTGAGCTTTAATGGGTATCGTGTTTTTGAAGGCGCATGGGCGCGCATTGGGGCGCTCGTATTTATTTTGTTTGGCAGTTATATCACGTACTCCGTTCTGATGATCCCGGCCAGGCAAGCCTTTGTAAAGCCGACAGCGGGTTGGCAGGGACAATACTCATTCCCATCAGGCCAGGCAGGAAATTGCAACAGCGCACATCGTATTACCATAACAGGATTCAGCGAGGGTCGGGCTTTGGAATATGGCCAATATGCCGTCGATGTCGCATCGATGGTCGACTGTCACTCTGATACCGTCGTTGGGGTACCTTTATATGATGACATTCATGGATATGCCGCGGAGCGAGACAGTGTGCTTGTCATTTGGGATGATATCGCCCATGATACACTCTTCGTTCTTACGCGCCGGGAAGGAGCCGTTCAGCTCCTCGCCACCGGAAAGAGGTTTCAAGTAGCCTCCTATTAAGATCCGTAGGTTGAGAATACCGTTCACGAAAATTAGATGCAACAATGTTGCGAAGTCTGGCGGCAGTCATTAAGTTTGCGGCGGACAGCGTATCATGGGCCAACTTTTGGAAATCAGCGGCATTGAGATCACCCGAAGGGGTGTTGCCGGCTTGCTGCTGCTTTTGTCATATATCGCGGGGACAAGTGAGATACAGTCCATCCACAAACTTTTTCATTCTCACCGGCACACAATTGCGCATTCGGCGGCGGACGAGGTAAACCTTTGCCACCGGTCGATCTACCATGATTCGGACATAACCTGCGGACACGCCACCCATGTGTCGGCTTATGAAGAGTGTGCTGCCTGTGATTTGTTTATTAATGCGGATGAAATTCTTCTGCCGGTAAATTTTTTACCTCAAGAGTCAATGTCCACTCCTGTAATCGAGTGGTCATTCATTTCGGTTCGGTCGCACGATCCCGCTTATCTCCAAGCACGGGCGCCCCCGGCCTCTTTATTTGCCTGATCCGTTGACCAACGGTCCGTCTTCCATGTGAAGCTGTTGCGTTTGTTATCTCCTTCGCATTACACTACTGTTCATGCATTCGACCATTGTATTGTTATTGGTTTTTACTTCCTTTTGCGCATCAGCTCTCTGCCAGGGTTCGTGCCAGGGTGTTTTTACAGGCGAGCTCAAGAGCAGCACGGATGAGCCGATTATTGGCGCAGCGATCCAACTATCGCCTTCCGGGGCGGCACAAGTGTCAGATGTGTCTGGCGCTTTTCGTTTCAATAACATTTGCGCTGGGAAATACCGCGTCAAGATCCAGTACCTGGGTTATCACGACGCCGAATTTGACATTGAAATCCGCGGCCAGGTTCACCGGGTTGTTCACATGCGCGAGGATGTGAGACAACTGCAGGAAGTGGTCATTCAGCATCACGATGAGCGGCACACGGAACATGCGAGCAATTTTGTGCAGCTGGACGAACGGCAACTGGGTGAGTCAGCGGGAAAGAGCATAGGGGCGGCGTTGCGCGAGATACCGGGCGTTAACACGATTCAGGCCGGCCCGGGTGTTTTCAAACCGGTGATCCATGGCTTGCACAGCCAGCGCATCCTGATCCTCAACCATGGCATCCGCCAGGAAGGGCAACAATGGGGCGCTGAACATGCCCCGGAGATCGATCCTTTTATTGCTTCGAATATCATCGTGATCAAAGATGCCTCCGCAATCCGTTACGGCACCGACGCGCTTGGGGGTGTGATCATCGTCAACCCTCCGGTGTTGCCAGAAACCCCCGGACTGTCCGGAACTTTGAATGCAGTTGTTCAGTCGAATGGACGGTCGGGCACGATTTCGGGTATGCTGGAGGGTGGGATCCGCGGGCAGGAAGGCTGGGGGTGGAGAGTGCAGGGGACCGGAAAGAAAAGCGGCGATTTCCACACCCCGCGCTACAACCTGACCAATACTGGCATCGAGGAGCTTAATTTCTCCGCGGCGACCGGCTATCACAAGGAACGCTATGGTGTTGACGTCTTCTTCAGCCACTTCCAAACCGTTATCGGCATTCTGAAAGGAACATCGATCAGTAGTCCGGAGGATCTGGCGCAGGCGATGGAACGGGACGTGCCATTATACACCGCGGACTTTTCATACGACATTTCCGAACCCCGGCAGTCGGTCACTCATGACCTATTAAAAGTGAATGGCCACGTTGCTACCGAGGCGGGCGAATGGAGAATGCAGTACGGCTACCAGATCAATCGCCGGAAGGAGTTCGACATACGCATCGGTGAATTATCGGATATTCCCGCCCTTGACCTGCAATTGAACACGCATACACTTGACACGGAATGGGAGACCAAGCACTCTGACAGACGTACTTTCTCATTCGGCATCAACGGCATGTTCCAGAATAATGAGAATATTTTCGGAACGCAGCGTATTCCTTTTATCCCGAATTTCCGCAGCGTTTCCGCAGGAATGTTCGGTGTTGGTAAATTTTATTTTGGGACGTGGACAATCGATGGCGGGGTGCGATATGACTACCGGTATTATTCGGTGAAGGGATATGATTTTAAGAATAGCTTGTATGACGCGGCGTTTGATTTTTACAACGCCAGCGCCACCATTGGAGCAAGCAAGCGCATGCGAAAAAATCAGAGTGTGACATTTAATCTTAGCACGGCCTGGCGCCCGCCTCATGTAGCTGAGCTATACAGCATCGGTACACACCAGAGCGCCGCATCGATCGAGTACGGGTTATTGCTGAACGACTCAACAAACGAGGTGATGGACATCGCCGATGTGAGCTTTCATACCGAGAAAGCCGTTAAATTCGTTTCTTCCTATCACCGCGCCTGGCAGAATTTCAGCATGGAGATCACTCCTTACGCCAACTTTGTCATGAATTACATTTATCTGAGGCCCTCCGGAGTCACTACGACGCGGCGTGGCGTGTACCCCTATTTCCGTTATGCTCAGACGGACGCCTTGTTCACTGGAGCTGATATTACCGCTCACTGGCATATTGGGCGTCACCTGAAATTCATTCCGAAAGCTTCTTTGCTGCGCGCATCCGACATGCGGAACGAGGGGCATCTGGTTTTCATTCCAGCCAATCGTTATCAGGTTGCCCTTCGTTATGAAAAATCAACTGCGGGAATGTTCAAAAATCTTTATATCGAATCCAAAAAGCGGTATGTCGCCAGGCAGCAGCGTGCGCCGCGTGTCGTGACGGTGTGGGATATTCAGCAAGCACGCGAGGAAGGCAGAAACCCGTTCCAGGAAGATCCGTCCAACGCCGACTTCATGGCTGCGCCGGACGGGTATTTCCTGTGGGACATTTCGGCTGGCACTTCACTCAAGCGGGAAAAGGTTCAATACGATGTGAGACTCTCCATCGAGAATACACTCGATCGAACGTACCGGGAGTATACCAATCGGATGCGTTATTACGCGGACGAGCCCGGACGGAACATCATTTTATCATTCAAATGCATCTTCTAAAGCCAAACAACATGACTAACATTCATTTTTATAATTCGTTTCGTTTTTTTGCCCTCGTATTTTGCTCATTGTCGATTGTGCTCTTTTCAGGCTGCGATGAGGACGATCCACGCCGGGAAAACACTCCGGAGTTGATCACTAAAGCGACCTTGATATTTACACCTGCTGCCGGAGGCTCTGTCGTCCAGGCGACGGCGACCGATCCGGATGGGGAAGGTGTGGACGACCTTACGGTGGACGGTCCGATCAACCTTGAGCCGTTTACGACTTACACGCTTCAAATCAATTTGATCAACGAGCTTGCTCAACCCACCGACCCGGCATATGACATTACCGGTGAGGTCGAAGAAGAGGGGGACGAACACTTGTTCCTGTATGCGTGGACAAACAACGTGTTTGCCGATCCGTCGGGGGATGGAAACATCGATGCGCGCGCGGATGATGTAAACTATCTGGATGAGGATGAAGGGGGGCTGCCCATCGGCCTCGAGACATCATGGACCACCGGCACGACAGCTTCGGGTACATTCAGGGTTATCCTGAAACATCAGCCCGATCTGAAATCGGAGACATCGGCTTCCACTGTCGGAGAAACCGATCTGGATATTCAATTCGTAATCAATATCCAGTAGGCTGAAACGTATTTCGGGACGCGGAGCAGTGGTCTATTTTGTCCAAGAGAGAGCAACGACATTGTCGCCGATGGTAATTCCCTGATCGGTGCCGACCTCGTTGTCGTATTGTGTGTGAATGCCGCCGAGAAACCTGCTATGCGCGCATTCTATTGCCGTGGACCAAACACTTCTGAAACTCCGCGACCGATATTCAATTTCTTCAAAGTCGGATAAGCGGTCCTCATACGTGTTGTCGACGAATGCGATGTTATTTCCGAAAACGCTGATCAATGCGCGTGCTGCCGCGGCGCTTTGTGTCGAGTGACCCGAGGAAAAAGCCGGGAACGGAGGCTCAGGCCAGAACTGAAGGTACGTGTTGTCGATGTTGCTGATGATGAACGTCGCGGGCCGTTCGACATGGTATGTGTATTTCACCTTCCAGCAACAAATGAATGCATCGGCGACTGCCATTCCAACTTTGGCGTAAGCTTCCGCTGCCTGGACCATCGTTGCATCTTTGAGGGTGACGACGATGGTAGCCAGGTTATACGAGTGTCCCGGAGGGGAGGCAGATTGTGTGGGGTCATCAGCCCACCATGCAGCAATGCGTTTTTCTTCCGCCGTAAGCTGAAACCTTTTTTTGTAAACCGCTTCAAATGATTTGTAATATTCAGAACCGGGATCGGCGGAATATGGAATCATTTCCGGCACGGGCATCTGGGAGTTGGCTGGGATGAAGGTTCTGTTGCTACCCCAATGCGGATGGAGCGGATAAGGCGAAACTGTCTGTCCGAATGCGGGGGGAACCCAATAACCCGGACCTGACGGGAATTTGTAGTTCATATCCCAATGCCGCATATGTCCTTCGTGGCCGCCATCGGTTTTCGACCATTCGAAGATCGCTTCCGCAACTGCCAGGCCGTAAAGCCGGGAGCGTTCGGCCACATCCAGCGTCGTGGTTGCCGACTCTGCGGCGAATACTGCGTATTCCAGCGAATCGACTTTTTCCAAGGCACTATACTGCATATGCGCATACAAATTTTTCAGTATGAACGCCTGACCCGCATTAAGCGCGATCGCCCAGTTGTAGGTTTTGTCATTTTCCGGTAGAGGTAAGGCGGTCAGCCCGCTGAGTTGGCCAACGAGACTTTTATGTACAGGACTTCCATGAACGATGGATTCGTACATCGTAAGCCCGATATAGCCGAGGTTGCGCGATGTAAAGGTAGGCGAGTTCGGAAAGCTGTTTCTGATGACTTCCAAAGTCAGATCTGCCCAACGGGCGGGCAGCTCTTTGTCGCTGTCGCGTATCGCCACTGGCCCGGGATCATCCGAACAGGCAGGTAACAAAAAGATCAGCAGTGTAAGTGCGAACAGTCGACGGTTTTTCATGGGGGACTTTTTTTTCAGGCTATAAATAGATCGGTCGCGTCTGGCAGCACTAAAATACATGAAACAGCAGGAAATTGAAAGTCATCCCGCGGCGCCTGAAGAATTGCAGTCGCTTTTACAGCAGGCTGGCCTGAATTTTTTGCATGTGCAATCCATATGAAAGAGAAGAGCAAACCAATGGTAAAACCGGGCGATAAAAGAGCGCCGAGTTCCGGCGCCATGCCAGCGCATGATCAGAAGCCACCACGGACAAAAAAATCTTCGCTGAAACAATACCCGGCCAGACCGGGATATCACGGAACAGATAACGAAAGGGACCTGAATCCTGAAGAGTAAGTTTGTTGACCAACATGTCGAGCCAGAATTATAAGTGGTGGCAAACGGGGGTGATCTACGAGATATACCCGCGGTCGTTCATGGATGGGACCGGTGACGGGGTTGGCGATCTGAAAGGCATCCTTGACCGCTTCGACCACATTCGATGGCTCGGTGTGGACGCAATTTGGATTGGTCCATTCTATCCATCGCCGATGGCGGACCTGGGATACGACATCTCTGATTATAAAGCTGTGGATCCGCTCTTCGGAACATTGGAAGACTTCGATACACTGGTAGCGAAGGCACACGAGCACAACATAAAGGTCATCATCGACTTCGTCCCCAACCACAGTTCCGACAAACATCCGTGGTTTCTGGAATCCCGCTCGTCGAGAGAAAATCCCAAAGCCGACTGGTATTTATGGAAGGATGGGCAGGGGTCGGGGCCTCCCAACAACTGGCTAAGTGTTTTTGGAGGAAGCGCCTGGCAATGGGACGATTCGCGAAAGCAGTTCTACTATCACGCGTTTCTCAAAGAGCAACCGGACTTGAATTTGCGAAATCCCGAAGTCCAGGAAGCAATCTCAGATGCGATGCGGTTCTGGCTCAAGCGCCGCGTGGATGGATTGCGTGTCGATGTGATGTGGCATTTATACAAGGATGCGCTGTGGCGCAACAATCCCGCGAACCCTGACTGGAAAGAGGGACAACCCGACTATGACCGGGTGCTTCCGCTTTATTCCACCGATCACGCGGATGTTATTCGCATCGTGCAAAAAATGCGCAAGGTCATGGACGAATTTCCGGAGCGTGTGATGATCGGGGAAATGTATTTATCGATCCACCAAACTGTCGCGTATTATGGTCCAAATAACTCAGGTGCCCATTTGCCCGGAAATTTCACATTGTTATTGCTGCCGTGGAATGCGCGAAGGATCGCGGCCGCCATTGACGAATGTGAATCGTCGATGCCCGAAGGAGCATGGCCGAACTGGGTACTTGGGAATCACGATCGCCCGAGACTCGCCAGCCGTGCCGGCCAGTCGCAGTCCAGGGTTGCAGCGATGATGTTGCTGACGTTGCGTGGAACTCCGACGATTTACAATGGGGATGAACTCGGGATGCAGGATGTCAAAGTGCCGAAAGACGAGGCCCATGATCCGCAGGGAAAAATGATGAATGTCAACCGCGACGAGTACCGGTCACCGATCCCGTGGACGCGCGGAAAAAATGGTGGGTTCACGACGGGTAAGCCCTGGATAAGATTGCCGGACAATTATCGGCATATCAATGTCGAGTTCCAACGGTCGGACCCATATTCCCTGCTTGCCCTGTACAAGAAGCTGCTCGAGGTGCGTAAGAAATATGAAGCGCTGCAAACCGGTTATTATATTCCGATTGAAGCACAAGGGAATGTGCTTGCCTATAAAAGAGAGAACGACCGGCAGCGACTGCTGGTCATCCTCAATCTTGGGGATAAGCCTGAGGTCTTCTCTACAAATGGATTCGAGATCAGGGGGAAGGTTGTCGTCGACAGCAATCTGCGCAAAATGGGCCAACCAATCGAAGGCGAGGTGCGGCTGGGTCCTGACGAAGGTCTGCTTGTCGAGCTTGACTAGGAAACCTCATTGAATTCCGTACGCAGTCAAAACAATCTTTCGGTTTCCGCCGTGATCCCTGTGTTCGCACAAATAGATGCCCTGCCAAGTTCCGAGATTCAGTTTTCCATCGGTGATCGGGATGGTGACCGAGCTGCCTAACAGCGATGACTTGATGTGCGCGGGCATATCGTCGGGCCCCTCTGTATCGTGCATGTAATAGGGAGCATTTTCGGGCACCATCTTGTTGAAATGACTTTCAAAATCAGTGCGCACTGTAGGGTCCGCATTTTCATTGATGGTCAGCCCTGCCGACGTATGTTTTATAAAAACCTGCAGCTGGCCCACCCGCAGTGTCCGGATCTCGGGGATTGCCCTTTCGACTTCCGCGGTGATCAGGTGAAATCCGCGCGGGCGGGCCAGTGATATTTCTTTTTGAATAAAGTTCACGAGCAAGGTAATTTAAATGCTGCTGTTGCTGTTTGGCTTTCCCGAAGATATAAATCTATCTTTTTCGACAGAAGATGATAAAGACTGCCGCGAGCACCACGATGGCGGACAAGACGACCGCCCAATAGTTAAGGCGGCGCGCTGTTGCGAACATGGTGTAGTCTTTCAATGCAAACTTCGCGATCGGCGGGTTCCAGTACAAAGCATTTGTCGTGACCGAGTCTGCATTTGTTTCAACAATGGCCCAGGGCACTTTGATCACATGGGTGAACTTTCCTTCCTGCGATGCCTCAAGCATCAGCTTCAGGCGAGGGGCAAATTCCGAATTATAGAGCCGCCGGTATTCGTCAGCGATTTTGTCCGCGGGAAATGCGATCTGCAGGCTATCGATAAGCTGCAGCATGAACGGATCTTCAAAAATGAATTCCTCCTCCGGCTTGTCGGAGATTATGTCAAACATCTCGTTTTTATAGCGGGTGAGTGAGTCGATCCAACGTTGTTCGAGGTTTTCTTTTTTGGCGGCAGCGGCGACCATGTTGAAATTCTCTTCGAAAATCGCGGCGAGGGTATATTGGACGTACATTTTTTCAGTGAGACCATGCAGGAAAACGCTGTCGGCTTTGGAAATTTTTTTTCCCTCAGCCGGGAGGCGGTTGATGAAGGCAAGGTCTTCGGCAGCAAAGAATTTATCGGTGGGCAGGGCGGTGAAACGATTGATGGCCCTGTACGTGTCGGCGTAATGTATGTAGGTATAGAACCAGCGGAATTCTTTTCTGAATGTCGATTGGATGTGAAAAAGCGTATCGCGATCGTTATCGAATTCGGCATTAGCCTCGGCGACTGAAGGAAAGCGTCTACTGTACCGGATCGTGAATTTTTTATCGGAGCTGTTGCTGGCCGTATCGTTTACGGCTGTCACATCCACCTTCCAGGATTCGCCCGGCTCAAGTCCAAACATGTTTCTGTTAACCTTCGAGGAGTCGACTTCGGTGAATGTGATGGCTCTTTCAATTGCGCCATCCTCGTCGACCGCAGATTCAACCAGGATCTTCTGCTCGCAACTTGTCAGGGTTGCAACAAGGACAACGATGGTGAGGACGGACAGTATCTTTTTCATGGGATTCATAAGGTCAATCCTTTAAATATTTTGTTTTACAATCGCCACAGTCAACATCGCTGTTGGATTCGCATGCGCGCAGGCATGCGTAGAGGCCGACGTCTGTGGATCTTCTTCTCGCTCGCCAGGAGCGTTTTACCTGCTCGTAGAGTGCCGCCGTGTTCACGCGCGCCGAGGGTTCGCGGGCCTCTATGCTTACCGTTGGATTAGCGACGGGGCTCACCCGGCCGATTTCGATTGCGAAGGAGGTGACCAGAATCGCCGACAGACACGCAAGGGCGTAACGCGTGGCAGGCGCAGTGAGAAATCCTTGAAAAAACGCCGGACGGGTTGCTGGCGCGTTGATCGCGTTTATTCTTGCCATGATCCGACGTGTTCGCACCGGGTCTGTCGACTCAGATTCAGTCGATGGACGAATTGCGTCGAACAAGGTTCGCTGTTTTTGAGCCCGTGAGAATATTTCCTGGCACTTCGGGCAAGATTGCACGTGAAGCCGGAGCTGTTCCCGCTGGCCGTCACTCAGCTCATCGTAGAGATAAATCAGCTTTTCGTTCTTTTTGCAATTCATCACGGATTTCCTTTGGATTCTGCATAGTACTTTGTCACCAGTTCTCCGACTTTTTGCCGGGCGTAATAGAGGTTGCTTTTCACATTTCCCGCGGACAGGGAAAGGACGTTGCAAACTTCGTCGACTTCAAGGCCCTCCAGGTCACGGAGAATGAAAACCGCCTTTTGTTTCGGTGTTAACTTCTCCGTTATTTCAAAGAGGATCATTTTTAGCTCTTCACCGAGCACCTGGTCGTCGGCACCTGAAGGATGCGTATACGGTTCATCCGGATCGATACTATGGCTCCGGTGCTCGCTTCGTCTTTTTCTTGACCGCAGCACATCGAGACAGACGTTGGTTGTGATCTTATACAGCCAGGTGGAGAGTTTCACGTCCGGCCGGTATCGTGAAAGATTCTTCCATAGCCTGATAAATACTTCCTGCGTCGCGTCTTCGGCGTCGGCGCGGCTTGCCAGAAACCTCAACGAAAGTGAATACACAAAACCTTCGTGTCGGTCGACGATGGTGGCGAATGCGGCCTGGTCTCCGGCAATTGCTTTGTCGATCACATGTTTCAGGTCCAGGCCTTGCATCCATCCAATTTAACACTGATACGCCTGATTTGCCGTTTGGTCAAACGGAGGCGAAAAATTTTTACCTAAAGCGTGGCAGGATTATTCGAGAACGAAAAAGCGGACGTCCGGTATAAACAGGTTGAACATACCGCGGCCGCCCTGAACGTTTGACGGGTAGTTGATGGGTTCACCGAGGTATTCGACGAAGCTGAACCGGTTATCGAGACGCAGGCGAAGAAAGTCGTAATATTCCCTGCTGATGTTTGAAAGCGAAACCGCGATCGTGTCACCGGGATGGTAATCGCGCGGCACGACACGGAATACTTCGGAATAAGCCTGGCCCTCAAAAGTGACGTCGTCCAACAGCCTGAGAAATGCTCTTGGGTTGATCAGGTTCGAAATCACGTCCTCGCGTTCGACTTCCTGCACGTTTACCATGTACTGATTTTTGCCGGCCGGATCCAGAATGCGATGGCTGATTTGTGCCAGGGTATCGTCAAATCCATTGTAATAGAGGCTGGCGTCGATGTCATCGAACGACACCATTGGCCGGACCCGGGTGGTTGCCGTGACGGCGCCAAGGGTCGGGGTATTGACCAGCAGGGTGTATTCTTGTCCGGCTTCGAAGGGTATCTCTACGCCGCCATAGAATCCGCTCCCGAGATTGAGAAGTGTATCGATTCCGTCGGGACCGGTTAAAATGACCTCAGCGTCGGTGATGGCTATCCGATCCAGGAGTTCTTCCGGCACGGAATCGTTGATGGGTTGAAGAGCGGAGAATGTCCTGGTCAACAGCACGACGAGCGATTCATCCGGGACGATCTGGCTGGATACAACAATTTCCGGTTCTACGGTTGGGATATTGTCCACGTCGAGGGGCTCCGGTACGCAAGACAGCATGCATACTACAACAGCGATAAGAGTCCCGAATATGGTTGTCGCGCGCTGGCTCATAGTTTGAAACCGTAACTGATAAAAGGTAATAGACCGAAGAGGCCGGGTTGCTGGTATTGCAACGCGCCGGTTGTCTCGTCGACGGCGATCATGATACCGATGGGTGCGGTGCGATTGTAAGTGTTATAGAGACCGGTGAACCATTGCCATTGAAAGTTGTTTCCCGGACGGGATTTGTATTTCAATCCAACGTCTAGCCTATGCGTATCTGACAGCTTCACACTATTGATGGGGGCGTAAACCGGAATAACATCGACGCCGGTCAACGTCGGCGCGACGAGTGTGTATTGGCCGATGACAGGCGTAAAACGCGAGCCGGAAATAAATTCCCAGACGCAGGAGGCTGACCACCGTTCGTTGATCGCATACTGGACGACGAGCGCGCCGTTGTGTCTCCGGTCGTAACGGGCGCGAAACCAGTCGCCCCGGTTGATACCGTCGAACTGGCGCCACGACCAAGCCAGTGTGTAGCTGACCCAGCCGGTAAATTTTCCCTGATCTTTGCGGAAGAAGAACTCAACTCCGGATGCTCGTCCTCGCCCCTGTATGAGCTTTGATTCGAATTCGGTATTTAAAAAAAGGTTTGTTCCTTCTTCGAACCCGATGAGATCACGCATTGATTTGAAATATGTCTCGACACTAGCGAACAGCTTCTTATCCGGCAGGGCATACTGCCAGGCAAGGGATACCTGATGGGCTCGTTGCGGTTTGATGCTGTCTGTAACGGGATACCAGATGTCCGTCGGTGAGGTGATCGCCGAGCTTGAAACGCGGTGAATGTACTGCGCCATCCTGGCATAACTCGCTTTCACGGCATGAGACTCATTGATGCGAAACCTGGCCGATACCCTGGGCTCTGTATTGAGATAGCCTTTACGGGCTACAAGGGCGGCAGTTTGTCGTATGCCGGAAGATACTGTAATGGAGGGCGAGGGTGACCAACTGTACTCACCGTGGATGGCAAACTCATCGGCGACTCTTCCGGCGGCTGCGCTGCTTTGAACAAGTTCTGAAATGATACCGCTGGTGTTGATCAGACTCGGGCTGACATGGTGGGCGGTCCATTCGGCTCCGGCAACAAGACTGGCATTTCGCGGCAATGAATCGCGTGTCACGGTGAACTTGGCGCTGTAGTCGTTAATGTCCGAGTTGGCGGCCAAAGTGTTGTCTTCAAACGCGTTTCTGATGTTGTAGCGGTACCGCGAATGAATGATATTGAAATCGCTTCTCACCAAGTTCGTGAATTTGTGCCGCCAGTAAAGCGACTGGCTGTTATTACCGGATTCATACGTGGTGAGAAGTCCGTCGCCGTCGTTGTTGCGGTCGCGAAAGTGGTCAAGGATGTCTTCGCCGCCATAATAACTGAGTTCGATGTGATCTTTAGGGCGGGGCTGTAAGATCAGTTTTCCGTTGAGATCGTAAAAAAAATACGGCAGCTCTTCTCCAATGAGTTTTACAACGCGGTCGATATACGTTCGCCGGCCCCCGAGAAACAGCGACGCTTTTTCCGCGATGACCGGGTGTTCTACGAACAGTCGCGATGAGATCAGTCCGATGTCACCGGACACACTGGTTTTATCGGGAATGTTGCTCTTGGACCGGATGTCAAGAATGGAGGAAAGCCTTCCTCCGTACCGGGCCGGGAATCCGCCGTTCATCGCCTCCACATGATCGAGTATGTCGGGGTTGAAGACTGAAAGAAATCCAAACAGGTGGCTTGTGTTATAGACGGGTGCGCCGTCCAGCAATACCAGATTTTGGTCCGCACTGCCGCCACGAACAAAAAGGTCAGAGCTTCCTTCGACACCCCGGACTGTCCCTGGCAACAGCTGCAGTGTTTTGATCAGGTCGGCTTCGCCCATCAGGACGGGTATACCCGTGACCATTTGTTGCGTCAGGACGTGCGTGCCCGTGCGGTTGCCTTCGAAAATTTCCAGTTGCCGGTCTCGCATATCCTGGATGGTGACCGGAGCCAGCTCCTGTATTTTTTCATACAGCGGTACATTGAAAATCGAATCACGAGTGAGTCGGAAAACGAACGTGTTTGATTCATGCCCGATGAATGAGATTGTGAGTTTTTTTAGTCCGGGAGAAGTTTTGATGGAAAACGACCCGTTTGTGTCTGTTAAAATGGAGACAGAGTCTGGCTCCAGGATCGCGTGCGCCGATGGCAAAGGCCGGCCATTTCCGTCAGTGGCGACACCCTTTAACGTGATCGTCTGCGCGGCGGAGCCGATCACGGGAAGCGTGAGGAAAATG
>DASPNN010000732.1:0-3777 GCA_035626495.1 Chryseosolibacter sp. | reverse complement strand
CCAGGAATCCCAAGCCTTCCACGTTATACTGGTTCCCGGCATCAGTAACCTGGTCATCGGCTGCCTGTTTATTGAACCCGGCGGAAAAAGCTTGCCCACTGCCTGTGACGAGGAAATAAAACCATTTGTTCAGCACACCGCTGTTTGTGTGAACCCCGCACTGGTCGTTGGCCAGCGTCGGCGTCCCGCATTCGGGTTCGATCCAGTTTGCGCCGCCGTAGCAGTCAGGGTCACCGTTGGCTTTTGGATCGTCCATCCAGCGCAGTGCGCGTGAGCCCGCCTGTCCGGGTGGAAGTCCACCGTCACGCTCGTCGATCTGTTCACCGATGCCCCATGTATCATAGGGTAGCGATCCATCGATTTCAGACAGTACATAAGCCTCAACCGCGGCTGCCCATATGTCGGAGAAGCCTTCATTCATGGCGCCGGATTCTCTCTGGTAAACGAGGTCTGAGGTGAACTCGCAGACACCGTGACCGATTTCGTGAGCGCAAACGTCCATCGATGTCAGCGGCGCAAATGCGCCATCCGGATGCGTCCCTCCCTGGTAAGTGCCATCGCCATAAGTCATCGATGTTCCATTCCAGAATGCATTGTCATATGCGTCGCCATAATGAACATAGTTCGAGATCTTCGTGCCCTTGTCATCAAAGCTCAGGCGGTTATGGATGTTTTTCCAATAGTTAAGAACGACTTCGGCGCCCCAGTGCGCATCCAACGCGACGTCATCATTGTTCGACTCATTGGCCACCGGATAAGGACTTGTCAGTGAAAAATTATCCTTACGGTGTTCCGCGCTCGTCCAGTTATTGTCGGCGGTCTCAGGGTTCAGGATGTCTCCATCACCGTCGGCAATGGGGACGGTAACAAGGGCCAATGCGGGAATGCTCAGAGGCAGTCCGCCAATACCTTCATAAGACCGCGTCTCGTTTTCAACACCGGTTGGCGTTATTCCTTTTAATACCCAGTTGCCGTTCGCGTCTTGTGAAGTACTGAAAGTCCTTGTGCCGGCGTAGCGCGTATTTCCCGATGCGGTGGCGTACGGGAGTGGCGAGACAGTTTTGGCACGGATTGCCTTTGCGATGTCGGCTTTCGTATGAGAAGCATCGGCGTGTTTAATGATGGCATCCAGTAAAAGAACCGCTCCCGAGTTGGCGTCGACATAAATGTCCGCACGCGACAACGGCTGGGCTGCATACACATTGAATTTGTATGCGAGTGTCAGGTCTATCGGGTCGGTTAAATAATTGTCGACGAATACGAGTTGGCCTTTCGGAAAAAGTTCATTATAGGCGGCAACATGTTCGGCGCTGTTACCCAGAGAAAGTACGTAATCCCAGGCATATGTTGTCGCTCCGACGTGTTCCAGTGCTTTTTGAAGGGCTGCGGATTCACTCAAGCCTGGTGATGCAGAAATTGACGGTGAAATGCTGTAATACTCGGCGGAAAATCCTAAGACAATGCCCTTCCTCGACATTGCTTTAAAAACGCCGTGCTCGACTTTAATTCCATTCGTATATTGTTGAAATTTATCCACCTGCACACCGGAGGTATTCGTCGTAGCCTCCACAACAAAGGAAGTTTCCTGTCCGAATCCCAACACGGATTGTAAAAACGCAGGTATCTCACTGCGTGTAAGCGTTGTTCCGCTTTCATTCATCTTGATCATGGAAGGGGTGCCGCGATTGGGCTCCATCGTAAATTCGGCCACCCGCGGATCATTTGACAAATTTGCGGCGATGTCTTGCGCTGACGTTTGCGCATTCAAGACCAGTAGGCCTGACGTGCTAAACAGGGCGAGTAGGATCACTCGCCTAATTAAGTGTTTCAACATGCGGTTAAGTTTAGGTTAATTTGGTAATGCTTTAAAAAAAGATGCCAGCCGGTTCGTTCATATTGTTGATTTAGTGATTTGGTAATTTAGTGATTTTAGCGAAACTCGATTTGACGTTGGGTTAAGATCTTGACCTACGTTACCGGTTGCCCGCGATGGGAATGCTGTGTGAATCGTGCCTGTTTCTTAAACGCAGGGCGAGAGGGCCTCGCCTACAGGATTTCCTCGACTTAGGGGGATGCTTTAATTCTTTTCACTCACGACATCCATCAACTACTTTTTTATTTGCTGTGCTTCGTCGGCAACATTACCTTTTTCATGAACGACCATTTTAACGTTACCACTAGCTTCAATGAACTCGAATTGAAGATCACGCTCCCTTGAGAAAAACCACCGGTCGTTTTCCGGGTACACGATCATTGAAGAACTGCCCGTTTGAAGTGTGAGCCAATTTTCGCCGTCTGACACTGTGATCACCCCGCTCTTGGGTGATTCGTATCTGCCTGAATATTTTCGGAGCAGTTCCGGTTTTACGGTAACCTCTTTTCGTTTGTTGATATATGGGGCTGGTCCGTGGTCGTAGCTCACGACACGCGACATTTTCCATTCGCCGTTTTGGTTGGACCACAAGTGGAAAAATTTTCCGTAGCCATCCAGGTATTCAGCTTTTCCTTTTTGATTGATATAGAACACATGTTCCCCGGAAATGATCGCCCCATAGTTGTTCATGGGAAAAACAGCCACGCTGCCATCGATCACTTCTCTTCTCAGCCGGAAATCCGGATTACCACACAGCCCGGTTTTGATCGCCGGCATGAACTGTGCCTTTGAAAGGGTCGCGCCCCCCTTGTCATGATAAAACTCGATGTCATCGGTAAAGAAAGGCGCCATTTTTTCAACGTTGCATTCATTGTAAGCGACCCAGAACAAACTGTCCATGCGAAGAATGGTTTCAGTCAACAGTGCGTGGTTCCGGCTGTTCGGCTGCGCACTTGCAGCTGTTGAAATGATAACAGCTGCAATCAGCAGGGGAATTGTTGATCTCATGATTTTTTGTTAAAGGTTGCAGTGGCGAGACATTAATGATGCCAGGACGGAAAAGGCGGAAACAGGCGAGCACGCGATTATGCGCTTCGAGAGTCTGTTCAAATTTGAACAATCCGAATTGCCGCGATGAACAGTAGCTCGGCCGGACCGGGGAATGGTTATTCTAGATGTAAGAATGAAAAACCCCGGAATGCCGGTCCACAATTTTCATTTCTCTCATGATCGGAAACATTTTTATGAGAATCGGCGCGAAGCCTGTTCGAGTTGATTGTCGACAATGCCGTTAATGATCTTGGACGGACTTTCAAATGTTCGTCGAGATCGGGGGAGTCATAAAGTTCTTAGTAGAGAACGGGTTAGTAGTCTGAGTCATCGTTGTCGTATCTTTATCGCAGAAACCACGTGCTGATCTTTGTTTGCTGGTTTTACAAAACGGTCCGTAGAGTAAAACACAATTGTTTCATAATCCTTCACCCACTGCCCGTCGACTGAGTCTGAGTTAACCAGGCCGTAGAGTTGATCTACTTCAGCAAAAGTGCTCCAACCTATTGCTATTCCTTTATCGGTAGTGCCTCCGCTGGGATGTGAAAGAACAATTTCATCCACAGTCGTTGTGCTCCTGATAGTGGGAGCGGTAAAGTGACAGGTTATTCCTCTCGCCACCCTGAGACTCGCGTGCTGAAACACCTTTCCCTCAACCCGGTCGCCGGCTCTGAAAAGTACGTGTTTTACGGTTTTGCGCGTCCTTGCAAACGGGTAAGCTCGTTTGATGTCAGCCAGTGTGGTTTCACCCAACCGGATATTGGCAACTCCTGATTGAGTAATCACCAAAGTTTTGGACGTGCAAGACGTAATGAGAACAATGATCATGCAAACAGCGCATAAGAAGTCCGTCA
>DASPNN010000731.1:0-6964 GCA_035626495.1 Chryseosolibacter sp. | reverse complement strand
TCATTCGTTGCACGAAGACAGGGATTTCCGCCTGCTCGTTGAGGAGGACGGTTATTATTTTGAATACGCGGAGCCAGCGCCCGTACTGGGCTGGAACGATACAACCCAATTACTTGCCCTCGCTCCCGACGAGAATGCACCTGTTGAAGACGATGCACCCGACGACAGTTATGACGAATCCGATACAATAGTTGAGGTGATGCAGCCGTGGTCAAATGTCCCGGCCCCGCCGCCGCTGGATGGCCCTGTTCTCAAATTCCGAAAGGCTTCTCTGCATTTTGTGACCGCTTCCGATTCCGTTTCGATTCGCAACACGAAAGGGGGTGTATCGCTCACTGACAATTTATTTGTCGGTGAGGGGGGCGTGTTTGACTGGTCGGCGGCGGGACTTTCGCCAGACAGTGTTTTTTGCAATCTAACCGCGTACTCTTTCAGCACCAGAAAACCTGAGTTGCGCGTTGAACTGGTTCAATTCAATTACGCTGGTAAAACTCCAGGACTGATTCCGGGAATCCTCGAGTACAAGGCGACCACCCACAACGGCAATCCAACCTATCCAAGGTTCAAATCTTACGAAAGCAACCTGGCCATCACCGGCCTTGCGGGCGACAATGTGCGCTACACAGGCGGATTCTCCCTCACGGGCAAACGAATTTCCAGTGCTTCCTTTACCGGCGACCCGGCAACGGTGGAGGTGTATCGCCAGGGCTCGAAGAAATTCATCGCAAAGTCGAGCGCGTTTGAATTCCTGCCCTCTGCAATCGTGTCACCGAAAACTTTTGTGAGTCTCATTCACGGCAATGACTCGATTGTTCACCCGGTCGTTCGAATGAAATACATGTACCAGGCAGACAGTGTCCAGAAGCTATTGTTAATGAAAGACAAGGGCGACATGCGGTACACACCCTATTCGTCAACTTTCTTCGGCATCGATTTCTCCGCAGACATTCTTCAGTGGAACCTGGCTTCAGACAGCCTGGACATGCTTACCGATGGCGGCCGCAGCACCATCCCCCTAATCATTGAGTCCGTGGACTATTACGATCCGGAAGACTACCGACTTCTTCAGGGGGTTGGGTTCGGTTTTCATCCGCTTACTTTATTCGTCAGCTTTGCCGAGCGCCGCGGTGTGACAGAGTTTTATGTAAGTGACCTTGCCTCCGCGACGAACCGCGACCTTATGGAAATGAAACGCGCGGCGGAGTTCCTTTACCAGAAAGGCATGATCAACTTTGATGCCCGGCGCGACCTGGTACAAATAAAGCCGAAAGCATTCGACCTTCTGAAAGCCTATAAGGGAACAATGGACTATGACAATCTCAAAATTCACTCCGTGATCGATACGCTGCCCAATGCTAGCGTCAACTTCCGGAAACGTTACATGACTGTGCGGGGGGTTGAAGAATTCGACCTGAGTGATTCGCTCAATGTTCACATCACCCCCGACAGCAGCATTATCACGCTGCTTCAAAACCGCGACATCAAATTCGACGGTACGATCGAAGCAGGAAATTTCGAGATCAGCGGGAAGGGTTTTACGCTGCGCTACGACAGTTTCCTTATCGACTTGGCGCATATCGACTCCGTTAACTTTTTTATTACCGAGACGAATGCCCGCGGCCAGGAGATTCGCCGGAAGATTAATAATTCTCTTGTCGGCACCGACTCGGCGGCGGCAGCTGCGGTCGGGATGGTCGCTACCCAGAAATCCGGAACCTTGTTCATCAGCAAGTCCGATAACAAATCGGGAAAGGAGAAGATCCCAAACTACCCGAGGCTTGATGCCTCAGGTGGTGGCGTGATCTATTTCGACCGGAAGGAAGTTCTTGGCGGAGTTTACGACCGGTCGATGTTTTTCGTGGTTCCTCCCTTCAAGCTCGACAGTCTCAACGACGCCGATCCCGCATCAATAAACTTCGATGGCACTTTTGTTTCCAGCGGCATGTTCCCGAGCTTCAAGGAAAAACTCCATACACAGCCTGACAAGTCTCTCGGTTTCGATCACGCGATTCAACAGCCCGGATATCAACTCTATAAGGGCGACGGCATCATGAATGGTGTGTTGACCATGGATAACCGCGGCCTTCGCGGCTACGGACAGATCGATTACCTGGCAACAACAGTCTATTCCGAGGACTTCATTTTTTATCCCGACTCGGTCATCACGCATGGTGACCGGGCGAAGATCGCCGAAAAGCAGTTCGGATCAGTTTTGTTCCCACAAGCGTCGCTGTCGAATTACGATTTGAAATGGTATCCGAAAGAGGACAGGATGCTGTTCAAAAACCTCAACGCACCTTTCAACTTTTACGATTCGACGGCACAGATGCAGGGGACAGTGACTGTGTCGAAAAGCGGCGTAGGCGGGTCCGGCCGTCTTCAAACTCGAGGCACGGAACTGGTGAGCCGGGACATGCGCTTCGCCGGCGACCATTTCTCGGCGCGCCATGCGCGCTTCAAGGTAAAAACCACCGACCCGGACAAACCACTCTTTACAGGCAACGACATCCGGCTAACATTTAACCTCGTGGATAACTATGCCGACCTGAGCCCGGAAGTTGAAGGTGACGCCGCGATCGACTTCCCTTATGCGCAGGTAAAAACCTCGATCCAGAAAGCGCGTTGGGATCTTGACGAAGAGAAGATCGTCATGAGCAAGGACCCGAGTGTTCCCATTGAAAATTCGTATTTCTATACCACCCGAAAGGAGCTTGATTCGCTTTACTTCAATGCCGATCGCGCCGAGTACAACCTGAAGACTCAGGAGCTGAAAGTGAGCGGCATCCCCTACATTGTAGTCGCCGACGCTAAGATCACTCCCGAGAACAGTGAGGTACTTATTCTGGAAAACGCCAAAATCGGAACACTGAAGAACACCACCATCGTCCTTGACACCCTCAACGGATATCACCTGCTCACAGAAGGCGTCGTTGACATCATTTCCCGCAAACAATTTAGCGGGTACGCTACCTACCAGTACGTAAATCTTCTCAACGACACATTTGCAATCAAGATGACCGATTTCCATTTGGAGCCCATCAACCCGACGGAGGCCGGCAAACGCGGTCGTCGCAATTCAATCGCGACAATGCAAACCGTTGCCACCGGATCTGTATCCGAGGAACAGCAAATTGTTCTCGGGGCCGGCATGTTCTATAAAGGCGACCTCATCATGTATGCGACCCGACCCGCGCTACAGCTGGACGGCTATGTAAAACTTGATATCAAGAACATTAAGGACTATAACGCGTGGATACGGTACGAGCAGTCGGGCGACGAGACGGAAGTAATGATCGATTTTCAAAAGGCGGTTACCGAAGATGGTAAACGCGCGATGGCTGGACTGCACTTCGGCAGTGCTGACAACCAGCTGTACGTCACATTTATGAACGACAGGAAAAGCGAAGACGATGAGGATTTCTTTACACCGGAAGGAATGCTTATCTACGACAAAGAAAGCAACGAGTACCGCATCGAAGATCCAGAAAAAGCGGCCGGAAATAAACTTGCGGGTAAGGTCTTTGCCTATAACGACACAACACAACAAGTGAAATTTGAAGGAGAGGTGAAACTTTTCAGCGGGTTCAAGGATTTCAGCGTCACGGCTTCGAGCATTGGCACGGGGCAGGTCGATAAGAATGAATACAAAATGAACTCCCTCGTCATTCTCGATTGCGCTGTTCCGCCCGCAGCATTCGAGCACATGGCGCGCAACCTGCGGGACGTGATCAAGAACGAAGGAGCCAACGAGGGCCTGGGCGATCAGACCGAATTACTTTACAAGATCGCCAATCTCGTCGGCGAGCGTCCGGCAAAGGACTACGAATCCAGGAGCCTGCAAACCTATTCCTCGCTGGCGACAATTCCGCAGCTTGTCAAGCCGCTCGTGTTCGCCGATGTGAACCTCAAGTGGCACCCGGAATTGAAAGCCTTCTACAGTGAAGGATTTCTCGGCGTGTCAAATGTTGGCAAAGCCGACATCAATGGAGGCTTCGAAGGATTTATGGAGGTCAAAAAGTCCGACGATGGAGGACCAGTCTTCCATGTGTTCTTCAAGGCATCACCCGAAGCATGGTATTACTTTGGGTTTGAAGACAACCGTTTGATGATGCACTCTTCCAATAGATCGTTCAACGACGTGATCGGGAAAAAATCCAATGCCGGAAAAGCTAAAGTAGGCGAGGTGACTTTTATTCCAGGAAGTGATGATGAGACCCTGGCCTTCATCAACCGGTACAGGAAACAGTATTATGGCATCGACGCTCCTTACAGCCTGAGTGAGGGCAGCCAGGCAGGCGAAAAGAAAAAGACCGAAAAGAAAGAAGATGACGACGGCTTCTGAAATACCGTAATTCGCGTCAGCAACCACAGCTTAGATTTCGCGTTTACAAAGTGAAACCGTAAACCGAATGAGACACACCTTCTCAATCATCCTGTCATTGGCTTGCCTCAGCCTTTGGGCGCAGCGGAAAGGCGAAGTTGTTTTCACCTTGC
This sequence comes from Chryseosolibacter sp., assembly GCA_035626495.1. Lineage (GTDB taxonomy): Bacteria > Bacteroidota > Bacteroidia > Cytophagales > Cyclobacteriaceae > Chryseosolibacter. The sequence goes on along the minus strand of DASPNN010000731.1, from coordinate 2,470 downwards.
AAGAGAAAGACCTGATTCCAGAAGGGATAACCTACGATGCTGCTGAAAAAGCGTTCTACGTAGGCAGCATTCAAAAACAAAAGGTCCTCAAGATTACCGGCGACGGAAATGTGTCCGACTTCATCAAACCAGGGCAAGATTCCCTCCTTCAGGTGTTGGGCATGAACATCGACCGTGAAGGCCGCCTTTGGGTCTGCAACAACAGCGCCGACTATGATTCGGTGAACCTGCGCGCCAACATCCACATCTATGATTTGAAATCCGGCAAATTGATCCGTAAGCACACAATCCGTGATGGAAAAAGACACCTGTTCAACGACCTTTGTTTTACGGCGGCGGGTGACGCCTACACAACCGATTCAGACGGCGGCGCGCTGTACAGGATCCGGAACGGTGTGCTGGAGGAGTTTATCAAAGGCGGAACATTTCGCTATCCCAACGGAATCACTATCTCTCCGGATGAAAAAAAACTCCTGGTCAGCAGCGGCGGTCTCGGAATTGTTGGTGTCGACATCGAAACACGTGAAGTCAAGCCGTTGCGCCACGATAAATACTACGTCATCGGCACGGATGGGTTATACCGATACAAGCGTGTACTGATCGGTGTGCAGAACATCATATTTCCCGAAGCGATAATTAAGTTTATTCTGGATGACAATGTCACGAAAATCCAGGACATCGATTTTGTTTTAAGCGACCATGATTCTTTCGATATCCCCACAACCGGCGTCATTGTTGGTGATACATTTTACTTTATCGCTAACAGCCAGCTGCGCCAGGTGACCGGTAACAAAGGCAAGATCCGGGACCCTGAAAAACTGACCAGTCCGGTGATCATGAAGATTCGGCTGAATTAGGTTGCCTGACCATGTGCCAACCCGTAATTTGCGGCATAACAAATCGTACATGGTCAAAGAATATATTCAGGCAAATAAAGATCGTTTTATTCACGAGCTGCTGGATTGGCTGAGGATACCTTCCGTCAGCGCTGACAGTAAACACAAGGGCGATGTCAGAAAAGCCGCGGAGTACCTGCGCGACCAGTTGAAAGCTGCCGGGATCGAAAAGGTCGAAATCCATGAAACACCGGGGCACCCGATCGTGTACGCTGAACAGATCATTGATCCGTCGCTGCCAACCGTGCTCGTATATGGCCATTATGACGTTCAACCCGCCGATCCGCTAAACCTTTGGCATTCGCCAGCCTTCGAACCGGTGATCAGGGACGAAAAGATTTATGCGCGCGGAGCCTGTGATGACAAAGGGCAAGTGTACATGCATGTCAAAGCTTTTGAGATCATGCAAAAACACAAGTTGCTGCGTTGCAATATAAAGTTCATGATCGAGGGCGAGGAAGAAGTGGGTTCTGACAACCTTGCAGGGTTTGTCAAGGCCAACAAGACAAAGCTAAAAGCCGATATTATTCTCATTTCAGATACAGCGCTGATCTCTTTGGAGCACCCGTCTATTACAACGGGCTTGCGTGGACTGAGCTACATGGAAGTGGAAGTGACCGGGCCTAACCGTGACCTTCACTCAGGCGTATACGGAGGCGCCGTGGCAAATCCAATCAATGTACTGTGCCAGATGATCGCGTCGCTTCACGATGAGAACGGCAAAGTGAACATCCCCGGCTTTTACGACAAGGTCGAGGAGCTTTCTGAGGCCGAGCGCAAAGCGATTAATGCCGCGCCTTTTAACCTGGATGCTTACAAACAGGAGCTTGGGATCGATGACATCAAAGGGGAGAAAGGATACACCACAGTTGAACGTACGGGAGTCCGCCCGACCCTCGACGTGAATGGGATCTGGGGAGGGTATACGGGCGAAGGCGCCAAGACCGTTTTGCCTTCGAAAGCGTACGCCAAAATTTCCATGCGGCTGGTTCCAAATCAGGTAAGCTCAGAGATCACGGAATTGTTTACCAGGCACATCCAGGCCATCGCACCAAAATATGTGAAGATCAAAGTCACGGCTCATCACGGGGGGGAGCCTGCCGTAACGTCGACGGCTTCAACGGCTTACAAAGCTGCCAGTCGCGCGTTCGAAGAAGTGTGGGGCAAAGCGCCGATTCCCACCCGGGACGGAGGAAGCATACCCATCGTCGCGTTGTTCAAGCGCGAGCTGGGGCTGGACACCGTGCTGATGGGATTTGGTCTGGACAGTGATGCGATCCATTCTCCGAACGAACATTTCGGAGTTCGGAATTTCGTTCTGGGGATTGAGACCATCATTGCTTTCTTTAAGCACTATGGAAGAAAATGACATTGACTATTTTCTTCGTCGTCACCGAATTTTCTCTTTCTAAAACAAACTCAGATTTCCTCCCTTCCGAAACTTCGTTAGATCAATCGGCGGCATTGCGCGATCGCGCATGTACTTCTTCTTCGACACGTTGAAAAGCTGGTGGATCGCTTCCGCAAAGTTTCCTTCACCGGTCATCCGCCGGCCGAATTGCGAGTCGTTGACA
>DASPNN010000730.1:0-2284 GCA_035626495.1 Chryseosolibacter sp. | reverse complement strand
ATCGCCGAAATCTCCCGCGACCCGGCCGCGACTGTTTCGAATTTCGCAGTGCGCGGGTCAAACCGGTTCAGGCCGCCGCCCTGCGTACCGACCCAGATCGCACCCAGACGGTCCTCATAGATCGAACGGATGACATTATATGATAACGAGCTGGCGTCGGAGGGAGAATTTCTAAATACGTGGAACGCTTTCTTGTTGAGCGCGCGGTTGACGCCACCGCCTTCGGTACCGATCCAGGTAGTGCCAAAACTGTCGCTGTATACCGCGCGAACAGCGTTCGTGGAGAGCGAATGGTTGTCGGATGGGGCATGCTTACAGAAATCAACGGAACTGTCCGACAGCACTGCCGCGCCTTCGTTTCCCCCAGCCCATACGTTACCGTGCGTGTCGACATGCAATGCGTAGATCGAGTTGAAGCCCCTGTTGGCAGGAATAACTGAAGCTCTCATCAATCGTTTTGTAGTCCGGTCGAACTGGAAAAGTCCGCCATCCTCCACTCCAACCCATATCCGTCCCGTAGAATTGTCGAACAGCAACGAGCGGATCCCGCCTTTGCGAATTGACGCGGGGTGGTCTGGCTCCGCTGGAAAATTTTCAACGGTTAGGGATTCCGGGTCCACGCGATTCAGCCCGTTCGAGCTGAACCAGATCATTCCAGCGTCGTCTTCGGCAATGGCCAGCACAGGTGCCGAGCTGCTTTCGCGGACGCGTGTGACCCGCCCGTTGCGGGGATCGATCATATTCAACCCGTTGGAAAATGTCCCCGCCCACACGCGGCCTTTAGAGTCCACAAATACAGACCAGACCGCATTACCGCTTATCGACGCCGGATCGTTTGGTCGATGCTTGAAGTGTGTGAAAGCCTCGGACCTCGCGTTGAAATGGTCAAGGCCACCGCCCTGGGTGGCGATCCAAAGGTTGCCCGAGCTATCCTTGGCAAGCGCGCGTACATTGTTGTCGGAAATCGAGTTAGGGTCCTTGAGATTGGCCTTCAAGACCCTTGTCCGGTATCCGTCATAGCGGATGAGTCCATCCTGGCTGCCGAACCAGATGAACCCGAGATTATCCTGCGTGATGGATGTGATGGATCGGTTTTGCAGGCCCTTCACTTCTTCCAGCCGATCAAACTGCCGCGTACTTTGTGCCCTTACGGCGATGCACATGCACAGTACCAGGAGTGGAGTTAAAAGATGGCGCATGGGTTAGCGGGTTAGGAGTATTGACGTCAAATTAGCTTTTTTAAGAACAGCCGCTTCGTTTCATGTAAGATTTCAGCCGACAACGGCCTCAGTAAACTGCTGTATGTGAGGTGGTTAATAACGGTTTTTATCCAGCCTGATCGTTGCCGGATACGTTTGCGTAAAACGTTTTAAATTTTTTCTCCATGGGCCGGTAAAGGCCGGATGGCGGCATTTGGTTTTCGGATTTTTTTTTTCTAAACTGAAATGCATTTCCCAAAAACTCCCATGAGCTTCTGATGCAAACCGCTTTTGGACATACTGCGAGAACCGATCTGTGGTGGGTCCGACCACTCCTTATATTTATCGCGCTGAGCTCCTTTATTGTGTACGCCACCTGGGCGGCATTTCAGGGAGAGCACTATTACGCAGGACCGTACTTGTCTCCTTTTTATTCCCCCGAGCTGTTGGGTGATTCACCCCATAGCTGGTTTGGGCCGAAGCCGGAGTGGTGGCCCGGCTGGCTGCCGTTCTCCGCGGCGTTGCTTATCCTTTGGGCACCCGGCGGGTTCCGTCTGACTTGTTATTATTACCGTGGGGCCTATTACAAATCTTTTTGGGCAGATCCGCCGGCATGCGGCGTAGGCGAACCACGCAAATCGTACTGGGGTGAAAATTCATTGCCGCTCATTCTTCAGAATGTTCACCGCTATTTTCTGTATCTGGCAGTGCTTTTCGTTTTCGTCCTGTTGTACGATGCATGGAAAGCGATGTGGTTTATGGATCCCGCTACAGGTGAAAAAGAATTTGGGGTTGGTGTGGGGACGATTGTTTTGACAGCCAACTCGGTTTTGTTGGGTATCTATACTTTCAGCTGTCATTCACTGCGGCATCTTGTCGGAGGAATCCGGGACCAGCTTTCAAGGGCACCGGTCCAACGCAAGGTCTATCAGTGCGTGAGTTGCCTTAATAAGAGGCATATGAACTGGGCATGGTTCAGCCTTTTCAGTGTGGCATTCGCGGACATTTATGTGCGGCTCGTATCGATGGGAATATGGCATGACATCAGATTATTCTAAATGAAATACGAAACATTCACGCACGAT
>DASPNN010000729.1:0-3333 GCA_035626495.1 Chryseosolibacter sp. | reverse complement strand
ATCCAGAAACCTGTCGGCAGTGAGGATACCGATAAGAAAATCGCGAACTTCGTTCAGTACTGGTTCGAAACAGCGGAGCTGCCGGACTGATCAGGCCAATTCCTGCAATTCTTTACGATAACGGGTAAGGATGGAAGATTTCGAAAGGAAACCGATGTATTTTCCCTCTTCGACGACGGGCAGGTTCCACTGATCGGATTTGTCGAATTTTTCAATCGCCTGGAGCAGATTTTCGTCTGCGTTGATAACGGCCGCGGGTTTATCCATCAAATCCCGGACATAGACTGCGTCGTACCGGCTTGCGTCGAAGATCACCTTCCGGACTTTGTCGAGGTGGACGATCCCTTCCAGTTTTCCCTCGTCTCCAACAACTGGAAAAGCATTGCGGCTCGAGCTTGCAATCACGCGGATCAGCGAACGCAGCGACTCATTCGGATGGACGGACGCAAAGTTTGTTTCAATCAGCGACCGGATGTCGAGCCGGCTTAGTAGTCTTTGATCACGGCTTTCGACCGCCAGATTCATTTTTTTCGACAGCCTTTTTTGCTCTGGCGAAAGCGGCTCGAACAGGTGGTTGACGATCAGGCTTAGAGAGGACACGATCATCAGCGGGATCATGAGCTCATATCCGCCCGTGAGTTCGGCGATCAGGAAGATCGCCGTGAGGGGTGCATAAAATACGCCGCTGAGGATACCGGCCATCGCGACCAGTGTAAAGTTGCTTTCCGGGATTTGGGTCACACCGGTGATATTAAGAATCCTTGAAAACACATAGCCGAGGTATGCGCCGATAAAAAGAGAGGGCGCGAAACTGCCACCATTGCCTCCGCTGCCGACGGTGATCGCTGCAGCAATGGTCTTCAGCACCACCAAAGCGCCGAGAAACATGAGGAGTTTACCTTCCGAATTGATGAGGTGGCGCAACGCGCTCGCATCGGCAAGTGAGGATGCATCCATCACAGAAAGCTGCTTGATGGTGTCGTAGCCTTCACCGAAAAGGGGAGGAAAGAGCAAGAGCAATACGAACAACAATGTTCCTCCCACCGCGACGCGCGTCCAATTATTTCGGATTCCCGTAATCTTCTTATCCACCCAGGCGAAAGCGCGCGAATAAAAAAGTGCGACAAAGCCCGCAGCGAGACCCAGAATGATGTAGTAAGGCACATTGTGATAGTTGAAGGGTTGTTGGAGGGAAAACGAAAGTATCACGCCCTCCTGCAAAACGATTTTCGACATGAGCGCACCGGTGGCGGCGGCGATGATCAGCGGAATGAACGCAGAAGCCGCAACATCGGCCAACAATACTTCGATCACGAATAACACACCCGCTATGGGCGCGTTAAAGGCCGCAGCAATTCCCGCGGCAGCGCCACACCCGAGGAGAATGGTCCTCTCCTTGTACGAAAGTCCATAAGCCTCGGCGTAATTTGCACCGATCGCCGAGCCCGTGCTTACCATCGGTGATTCGAGTCCGACCGAGCCCCCGAACCCAACCGTCAATCCACTGGTGACGAGGTGGGCGTAGGTCTCGTGCCGTGGAAGCGTAGACGAATTTTTCATTACCGCATAGACGATTTCGGCGCTGCCCCGGCGAAGCCGCTCTTTTAAAAAAAACTTCAGGTAAATCACCGTAAGCACGATGCCGACCAGGGGAAAGCAGGCGAACAGTACGAGGTTCTCATAATTCCGCGATGAGTAGGTAACGAAGGTCGCGATTGTGTGCACGATATATTTCAGAATGATGGCCGCCGCGCCGCTGGTAAGTCCCACCAGAATTGCGGAAAGGATGAAGAAGTTTCGGTCCGACAGTTTTTTCCTTAAATAAAGAATCGGCTTTTTAATAAGACTGTGAAGGAACGCCAGCATGCTGACAAGATAGAGCAGACCAACTGTTTTTGAAAAATCTCCGGGTAATTTCTACCTCGAAGATTGACAAAAGAATTTCAAACGTTCGCTCGTCCTCAATACCGGTGTGCTAAATGGGCAAGCGAGACTGCCTTCGATGAACATCCACGAGCGCGGTCGGCGAGCAAAAGACGCGACTAATAGTTTGTTCCAGCCCATCACCGGAAGAATCCAGACCAACTTAAGACAAATCGGATCAGATCCCGGGAAGATCGAAGGTGTGTTCTTGCTACGTCCCTTCACAAAAGGGCGATATTCATCACGCGCGACGACGTTCCGGACCGTGTTACCATCCCCTCGGAAAGCGATTTCCCATGGTACGACAGTTGCCTGAAACTGTTTCCAAACGCAACGAATGAGCGGCCGGATTTCTGGATCGACTGACTTCAGATCGTCGTCTCGTCGTTGATTTCAGTTTCGGATTCACCAAGTTTTTTTGATGTCTCCGGTTTTTCCTCTTCCTGTTTGCCAGGATTCCTGGTGGCGTCGCTACGGCCTTCTTCGGCCTTAGGCCCTTGCCGGTTCGGATCCTTTACTTGTGCCGGCTCGGGTGTGTTTTCCGGTTCAAAAGGTTCCTGAATTTTGCGATTCTTCGCCTGGTCATCCTTGTTGTCCATAATGAAAGCATTTAAGTAATACTTTCAAAAATTCATGCCTTCTTATTTCGTTCGGCGTCAGCCGGGATTGCTGCTATTCGTCCTTTGACGCGAAATAAAGGTCGTACCAATCCTGGTGATCCAGGTCGAGTTCGAATGCATTCACAATGTTGCGGATTCGTTTTTCTTCCTTGGTTCCGATCAGCGGCAACGCCCCGAGTTTGATCAGCCAAGCGACTGCGATCGACTCAATATCGACATTATACTTGGGAGCAATTGATTCGAGCTTTTTTCTGACGCGTTCGGCATGGCCGTCAGATCCTGCGGCAATGCGGCCCGCGGCCACTGGCGCGGAAGCAAGGGGACGCATATAACGTTGCTTGATGTAGTCGAGCTGACCGTTGTCGAGCGCGGATGTATTCAGCAAGTTGAGCTCCAGATGATGGGTCACGATCGGCGTGCGCAAATACGACGCGAGCAGCTGATGCTGGAACACGGAAAAGTTCGCTACGCCAATGCTATTGATCTTCCCCTCTTTCACAAGCTTTTCCAGTGTCATGGCCGTTTCCTCGAGGTTTGATATCGGATCAAGATGATCCAGCAGGAAAATATCGATATAGTCGGTCCTGAGTCTCCGCAGAGAAAGGTCAACACTTGCGTGGATGTGACTGGCCGATGTGTCATAATGTCTAACGCGGGTCGTTGAGTCGCCCGCATGCGGCATTTTCAGTCCGCACTTGGTAAAAAGGACGATCTCTTCCCTTTTTACCTTTTTGTTGCTGATGACTCTGCCAAATTGGTCTTCGCAAGTATAAGCCCCATAGCTGTCGGC
>DASPNN010000728.1:0-3616 GCA_035626495.1 Chryseosolibacter sp. | reverse complement strand
TTTGAAACCCCTTGATGACGCGATCGGGTTTCCTGTCCCATTTATCCTGATGCCAGCCGCGGCCGATAATCCACTCGCCGGGCTGAGCTTTGGCAACGGCGACACGTACCCGTTCCACGATCTCATCAAAATTGCGGACATCGGAAAGATTGAGATTGAGCTCATTGTAGCCCACCCCCAGGATATGCGCATGACCGTCAATGAAACCCGGCGTCATGATCCGCCCACCCAGCTCGATCACGCGTGTTTTGTCGCCCTTGTATTTTTGGATTCCCGTCGACGATCCGGCGAATACAATCCGGTCGCCTGAAACTGCTACGGCCTCGACAACCGGTTGTGCGGGATTGACAGTATAGATGCGGCCCGTGACGATAAGTTCCGCGGGCACTTCCCGGTCGGCACATGAGCCCGCCGCCATGATCAGGCACAAAGGGCAGATGAATAAGCGAAGGTATCTGGTCAACATAATGAAGTGAAAGTCGCAATTTTAGAGATAAATTATTTAAACCACTTCCCCTATTATCTTTGCAGCCTAATATTGCTTCATGCGCGAGCGTTTAAGGATATTCGGTTACATGGCCTTATTCTGGCTGTCGTTCCAGGCGCTCATTCGCGCGTTATTCCTGCTTTATAACCATGAGCCAGCTTCTACACTCAACGCGAGAGAAATATTCCTGGCCTTTGTCCATGGACTTAAAATGGACGCGAGCATTTCAGGGTATTTTATAGTTGCGACGGGCATTGTGCTGTGCATCTCTGTCTTCACCACTTCTCGCACGCTCCTTTCTGCCCACCATGTATTAATGGTTGTATTATTGTGCGCGGCGGGCGCGATCGCCGTGGTCGACCTCGAATTGTATCGCCATTGGGGTTTTCGGTTGAACACCACACCACTTTTTTACGCAGGGTCGGAAGCCGTTGGGAGTGTTCCATTCGGCATTGTCCTCAGGCTGGTGGCCATATTTGTCGCGCTCGTCAGTGCTGGAATTTATGGATATGTGAAAATCGCCGCCCGGAGATTTCACGCTTTGAAACCGGCGCCGGCGAAAACCGTTTGGCCACTTTTGATCCTGACCGGATTGATGTTTATCCCGATCCGCGGAAGCTTCACGGTCGCCCCGATGAATACAGGCTTCGTCTATTTCCACAAGTCGAAAACATTTGCAAACCACACGGCAATCAACGTCGTCTGGAATTTTTTTTACAGCCTGAGAAAAAGTGCTAACATCAAGTACCCGGAAGATTTTTACAACCCGACCCAGGCCCTCGCGCTTTTTAATGACCTCTATGAGACTCCGGATACTGCGGCGCGGTTGTTCAGGATCTCAAAACCGAATGTGGTGCTTTTCATACTGGAAAGTTTTACGGCCGACGTGATCGAACCGCTGGGAGGAACACACGGCGTCACACCCCATTTCAACAAGCTTTGCAGTCAGGGAATCTTGTTCGACAACTTCTACGCCAGCGGAGACCGGACCGATAAAGGAGTGATCAGCATCCTGAGCGGATACCCCGCCCAACCTCTCACGTCCATTATTAAATATCCGGCGAAGACCCAAAAGCTTCCCTACCTAAATCACAAGATGAAAGACCTCGGATACCAGACATCCTTTGTATATGGCGGCGATATCGATTTTGCGAACTTCCGCTCATATTTCACAGCATGCGCCTTCGATCACATCACGACCGAAGATGACTTCTCCCCGGAAGTCAATGAAAGCAAATGGGGTGTGCATGACCATATTGTTCTCGAACGCGCCTTCCAGGAGTGCGATACCGCGACTGCTCCCTTTTTCAAAGTCATCCTGACGCTCAGCAGCCACGAACCGTTTGATGTTCCAATGACATCCGCTTTCGCTGGCGCCGATGAAACATCTATGTTCCTGAACTCTTGTCATTACACCGACCGCAGTCTCGGCGAATTCATGTCGCGTGCGCAATCGTCGCATTGGTGGGACAGCACGGTGTTTATTTTCGTAGCAGATCACGGTCACAGGTTGCCAAAAAAGAAAGAATCAAAAGAGCGTGAACGATTTCGGATCCCCCTCCTCATCGCGGGAGGCGCCATTCTTTCAGATACGGTAATTCATACGATCGGCGGCCAGACTGACATTGCCAATACATTACTCGGACAACTGGGTACTCGCGACATAGCCTTCAAGTTCAGCAAGGACCTTGTCGCGCCAAATTCACGAGCGTTCGCGGCATACTTCTTTAACGATGGCTATGGCTTCATCACACCCGGCGCATACATCATTCACGACAACACTGCACGACGATTTCTACGCGCTGACGGTGCGTCCCAACACGACCTGGAAATGAGCAAGGCCTATCAGCAGGTGTTGTACACAGATTACAATTCGCGTTAAGTAAAAAAAAAACACAGTCGATCACACCAATCAGATATCAACCAGAAACATAAAAACGTTGATGATGGACCATACCAATCTGCATATGAAAAAAGTCTGGATATGTATACTCCTTGCAGCGGCGCCAATGCTGTCTTCATTCGGACAAAACGTCGGTCTGTCGTTTTCCTACTTCATTCCGAAGAATGGCTACTTCTCCACTCCGATCTCACCGTTTTCAATCCGTGGGTTGGGCGTGGACTTAAACAGGTACGTAGCCATAGAAACCGGCGCAACGCTTTATCGCATGTCCGGCCTCAACCTGAAAGATCTTCCGTTTGAAAGTAAGGATGCCCTCGTCGGCCCGAACTTTACAATTTTTGTTCCCGCCGAGCTTGTCCTTCAACTGAAAGGACCCCGCGTCGAGTTCGACATAAAAGGAGGTGGCTTTTTCTTTTATGGATTTGATCAGAAAATTAACTACGGCAATTTCGATCGCGCGCTGAAAGCATACGAGCAATGGACGGTCGCCAATGCGGAGGCGGATTTTAAGAATTACCCCGGCTTCGGCTATCATGCCGGTGTCGAGCTGACGATATTTGTAACCGGTAATGTCGGGGTGTCAATCGAAACCAATTACCTGATTGGCGAAGCGAAATTCCCGATCGTCGGCAGCTACGTTGGCGGAACCTCTTCTCTCGAAACAAAATCGTTCGATTATGCCGACTCAAAAATCGATTTTACCGGACTTGAATTTTCGGTAGGCTTGATCTTCACGGGCAACCAGCAGCCTGCCAAGCCGAAGAAACGCCGTCGTCGTTGAACGAAATCAACGCGCGTGCTTGGTTTCCCGCCGACGCATATCTTCCTGCGTTGCCTGCAACTCTTCCATGTTCTGGCGAAGCTCTTCTTCCTGGGAACGCAGAACTTCCGCCTGCTCCTGGGTTTCTTTCAGCAGTTTGGCGGTCCGCTCGTTGGTCTTTGTAGAGTAAATCGAGGAGGCGATCACCTCACCTGCTTTTTCCAGGAACTCAACTTCATGCTGCTCAAACCTGGTAAAGCTCGCGAGCTCCAGGACAGCCTCAACCCTTTCGTTGTATTTCATTGGGACAATGATCACACAGCGGGGCGTGGCATGTCCAAGGCCGGAGGTGATGGCGATATATCCCTGAGGAAGATCCGTGATCAGGATCGTGTTGCCTTCCAGAAATGCCTGTCCGATCATCCCTGAACCGACGTGAATTTTTTTATCGATAAATTTTTTCTTG
>DASPNN010000727.1:0-3899 GCA_035626495.1 Chryseosolibacter sp. | reverse complement strand
GTTTCCTGCCATATACACTGAATATCAACATCCCGAACCAGGATTATTTTTACGAGCTCTACCAGATGATCAACCTGAAGACGATTCGCCAGTTCGATGTCATCGTGGGGCAGGAGGTGCAGGTGAAAAATGCGTTCTACGACACAGACCAGGATGTGAAGGCCGATCTTCGCAAGAGTCACGAGGCAAAACTGGTTCAGACAGGGCATGTCGATGTTTATGACATGATGCTGGACCTTATGGCAGCGCAGGATGAAGATGGGATCAAGTACCTGGTTGGCCTGATCGAACACAAGGACCCGATCGAGTCGGTTAACTTTGACGAAACCTCGAATTCACGGATCGAAGTAGCGGCACGCACTTATTACTACGATGAGAGCGACGAAAGCAAATTCGAACAAAAAAATGTCGGTGGAAAGACGATCTTTTCATTGCCGACGATGATCGTGACCGAAGAGGCTGAGAAGCAAAAAAATCAAACCAAAAAAACGACGTTGGCGGACAAGACCGCGCTTGCAAAGTCTGTAAAAATTTACTTTGACGCGGGCAAAAGCGACCTGAAGGACCAATACAATGTCCCGCTGGATGAAATTCTGAACGTCCTTAACAAGTATCCGGATCTTGGCATCGAGATCTCGGGCTTTGCTTCCGCGGAGGGATCGGAAGAAATGAACCGTGATTTGTCAAACAAGCGTGCGATCGCCGTCCTGGATTATATCAATCACCGTGGAATCGTGCGTAGGCGGATCATTGCGAAAGGTTACGGCGCGACAAAAGATCAGACGGCTACCAAGGAAGAAGGCCGGCGCGTCGAAGTACGGATTGTAGATCTCAACGGTGTGAACGTGTCGTCCAACTAGCGATCGACTGGCAAGAGCAACGAGCTGTCGCCGTAACTGAGAAACCGATAGTTTTCGCGCAAGGCTTCATCGTACACTTTTCTCCATTCGGGCCCCAGCAGTGCGGCTACCAGCAGGATCAGCGTCGAGGCGGGCTGGTGAAAATTCGTGATCAATCCCCGGCAGATCCGGAATTTGTAACCGGGGCGGATATAAATGGAAGTCTCGCCTACCAGGGTCTCCTGCTCTTTTTCATCCATGTATTTAGCAATTGCAGTGAGCGAATCCCGTACCGGTGGTGTATGTATTTGCCGGAAGGGTTCATCCTGACCAATTCGGAATTCGGAATTGCCATTCATGAGCCGGGCCCCGTACCAATACAAGGTCTCCAGTGTTCGCAGCGAAGTCGTACCCACCGGAATAACGGATTCGATATGCGCAATTAGGTTGGCAATATTTGCGCGCGTCACCACAATCTGCTCCTCATGCATCACATGGGCGTTTGCATTTTCGGCCTTGATCGGCTGAAAAGTTCCGGCGCTGACGTGAAGAGTAACAAAATCGTGATCGATGCCACGGGAGGCAAGAGACCGGAAGACCTGGTCTGTAAAGTGCAAGCCGGCAGTTGGGGCTGCGACCGCGCCTTCCAGCCGGGAGTAGATCGTCTGGTACGTATGACGGTCTGCGCTTTCCGCCTGGCGCTTGATATACGGTGGCAGCGGTGTCTCACCAAGCGATGAAATAACTTCCGCGAACGTGCGGTCGCCGGTCCAGGTAAACGAAACGATCCCGCGATCCCGGTCTGCAAGCGCGGCAGTCAATCGAACCCCGTTTTTCTCCTGCCCGAGTTTCCAGTTTACCGGCCAGCGTTTGATATTTCCGATCGTACACTGCCAGTCACACCGTCGAGTTGCTTGCATGGCGTCAGCGACAAGTGTTGTTGGATGAACGGGATGCAAAAGAAATATCTCGATGACAGCTCCCGTTGATTTTGCGAAGCGGATCCGGGCCGGGATTACACGCGTGTTGTTGAAGACGAGGTAACTCTCTTTTGGAAGATAATCCGCAAGCTGGTGGAACACTGCGTGTTGGATTTGTCCACGGTCATACACCAGCAATTTCGACTGGTCGCGCTCTTTCAAGGGATACAGTGCGATCTTCTCCTGGGGAAGGTCATAGTAAAAATCCCTCACATTCAGATGCTCCATAGAATAATCCGGTACAAAAGTAAAAGATTCTGATTATTGAATGTTTCTTTTATTTTAGAAGAAGCAATGTCACTACAAGCCCGCTATTGGAAACAAACCTTCGAGTTCAATTTCAGAGCGCGGACATCCCGCGGGCTGATGCGGGACAAGACATCCTGGTTTGTGCAGGTATGCGATTCTGACAACCCGTCTGTCACCGGCATCGGTGAATGCGGCCCGCTTCCTGGCCTAAGCATCGATGCGACCCCGGCATTCGAAGAAATTCTTGCTCATACTGTCAACAAGATATCCGCGCTCGATGCGCCTGATCTCGCAGCCCTCGACACGATCTTGCCGGACCACCATCCTGCCGTCATGTTCGGTTTTGAAACTGCATTGCTGGACCTTGCAAACGGCGGCAGACGCATGGTTTACAAAAATAATTTCACGAACGGTGGCCAAAAGATTCCGATCAACGGCCTGATCTGGATGGGCGATATTGATTTCATGATGAACCAGATCAACGAGAAAATCGCCCTGGGCTTCCGGTGCATAAAGCTCAAGGTTGGTGGACTTGACTTCGACCGGGAATGCGACGTGCTCAACTACATCCGTAAAAGGTATTACAAGGAAAATATCACGATACGGCTGGACGCAAATGGCGCATTTAAGACAGATGACGTTTTATATAAGCTTACCGAACTTTCGAAATTTGATATCCAGTCGATTGAACAACCCATCAAACCACATTTGGAAGAAATGGAAGAGCTTTGCCGGAAGACGCCGATTCCTGTTGCCCTGGATGAAGAGTTGATCGGTGTCGCTGAATCTGGCAGGATGGTCCATCTTCTTGACCACCTCAAGCCACAGTTTATCATTTTGAAACCCACATTGCACGGCGGCCTGAGAAAGTGCGCCGAGTGGATTTCATTGGCGGAGGCGCGGGGCATTGGATGGTGGATCACGTCAGCCCTCGAGTCGAATATCGGACTCAACGCGATATGTCAGTTTACCGGCAACTACCCGATCACGTTGCATCAAGGACTTGGAACCGGCGCGATTTACAAGGAAAATTTTGCTTCTCCTTTGACCGTTGAAGCCGGGCACATTTTCCTTGATCCGCAGATGGAATGGCAACGGGTTGATTTGAGATGAACCTTCCTTAATTTGATTTCCCGTATTTCCTTTTAAAGTACCAGTATAAGGGAATTCCAATTGCGGTGAGGAACAATCCAAATATTGAATTGATCAGCGGGCTTTCGCCGGTTGCGTATTTGTGGACGTCGGTCACCAGTGTGGTCACTAAAAAAAACACAGTAAACAATACGAATATCAGCGGCACAAAAGGATATCCCCATACTTTGTACGGACGGAACCGATCACGCATTTTATGCCGGAGAATGAACACCCCTGCGGCGCTCATCCCGTAAAATAGCCAGCTGACAAAAATGAGCATATCGGTGAGCATGTCGAATGAGCCGCTCAACACCAGCAACGAGGTCCATGCCCCATGTAACCACAATGCATTGCCGGGTGTGTGAAACCTCGGATGAACGTTTCCGGCGAATTGAAAGAATTCTTTTTCGCGTGCCATCGCAAACGAAACACGGGCAGTCGCGAGGATATTTCCATTTGTGGTTCCGAATGTTGAGATGATGACCATCAACGCAATGATGGCTCCGCCGGTGACACCCAGCACGACGGCAGCAGCATCGGATCCAACCATTGCGGAGGAGGCTATCGCATCAATGGGCAACACATACAAATAGGCGGCAGTGATGCAAGCATAAATGAGGATGCAGATCACCAGCCCCAGCAAAAGACTTTTCGGGATGTTCTCTTGCGGATTTTTTATTTCACCTGCAACGAAGGT
>DASPNN010000726.1:0-5580 GCA_035626495.1 Chryseosolibacter sp. | reverse complement strand
TCTTGGTAAATACGAAACGTTCTACTTCTTGTGTATTGAACTGTCGCAAGGCGAGACGGAGCAGGCCATTTCCCCGCGTGCCGATCCATAAATTCTCGTTGGAGTCGCACATCAGGGAGAAAATGCTTTTGTTTCCGACGTTGTTATGAACTTTGCTGAATTTGAAAAACTGGTTGCGCTCCCGCAGGTAAACGATCAATCCGTGAGAAGTCCCGATCCAGATATTTTTTCGACTGTCCTGAACAATGCACCTGATGTTTTGAGATGGCAATTCGGGTGGATTTGTCAACGCGTCGATTTTGTCAATAATGACCCCGTTGCCGACATTAAACACATTCAATCCGCCATTCTGTGTTCCGACCCAGAGAATGCCATAATCGTCCTCGAGCAGCGATACAGTCTGATCGCTGGATAATCCTGGAAGCGTGGTCTTGTTATAAACCGTGAACTTGTTGGTGGTCTTGTTGAAGGAACCGAAACCGTTGCCATACCAGGCGATCCAAAGATTGTTGGCGGCGCCGCCCGTTATAGAACTGACATCGTTGGGCGTAGATATTTTCGGATTCTTAAACTCATGCTTATACAACGTAAAAGTTTCGACATCGGGGTTAAATTTCAAAAGGCCACCGCGGGACGATATCCAGAGCGTTCCCTGATAGTCTTTATAAAGCGATTGTATGAAATTGTCGGTAAAGCCGTTGTTGTTGTTTTTGTTGTACTTGAACACTTTGAAGTCGTATCCGTCAAAGCGGTTTAGTCCGTCCTCGGTTGCAAACCACAGCAATGATTGGTCATCTTCAGCGATGCTGTTCACTACCCCCTGGGACAAGCCTTCCTGAATATTGTAATGCTTAACCTGGCTTTGGGCCTCAAACTGACCATGCGCCGATATACGATCCAGCAGAAGCAGCGCCAAGATCAAAAAACAGTTTTTCATTCGTCCCATCTAGTCAACATCAGAGATATAACAAAAATACCAATTTTACCCCCACCAATATTCCTGAAAAAAGCGGTGAATGGAAGGGGTTAAAGTGATATTCAATGCGGGATAGTTGGGTATTTGACAATCAAAAACATTCGAATTCCCCGTTTCCTGCAATCGTTTGGATGATCCGGCCAATCGTTTGCTTCGGGTTTCAACAACCCCTCATCGTTTCCCGCTTTCGCCCCCATTGGCGCCTTGCCGCTGCGATACCTTCGGGATACACAAAACCAAAAACCTATGATCCTTGTAAAACCAAAATTTCTCGTGTACGTGATTCTGGCCGTACTCGCGGGTACCCTGGTATTCAGCTGCAGTGACGACCGGCTTGACCTGACTGAAAATCAAAATGGCACCCCAACATCAGGCGGGTCGCAAACTGGTATAGCCGCCGTGGGCCCGTCCGGCATCGCGGGTGTGAATTGGGCGGACGGTCGGGACAATTTCGTGGATGGATGGGTCATCCCTTCCGGCCTGACGGCGAGCGACAGCTACAGCACGGTGTCGTCGAAAGCCAACGCAATCCTTACTGGTTTTCAGAACCGGCTGCCGGGAGTGAACGCCGTGCGACTGCCCATCAATCCTTCCAGCGTGCTGGAAACCTGGTGGAATTCATACAAAGGAGCCATCGACGTGGCATTGTCTAAAAATATGAAAGTGATCCTGGCGTATTGGGAGGGCGCATCGTCACGCGACGGAAAAATTGACAATACCACACAGTTTTGGAACATGTGGCAGGTTGTCGTCAATCAGTATGCAGGAAACGCCAACGTCTACTTTGAACCGTTCAACGAACCCCATGGGTACACGTTATCGGAGCTGACGACTATTTACGCCGAATGGCTGACGCGTTATTCTTCGGTTCCCAAGGGACGGATATTGCTCGGAGGCACCGGTTACTCGGATGATGTAAAAGGCGTGGGCGCAGATAGCCGGTTTAACGGGTGTCTGTTGTCCCTTCACAATTACGCCTTTTGGAACACTTCACGGGTCTCCGTGGCCGAATGGGAACAGTCGTGGAGGTCGCAGTATGGCCCATACGCAAGCCGCACGGTCGTGACGGAATTCGGGGCGGCGATGACGACCGGAAAAAATTACCTTGGTCACGCCAACGGCGATCACGAAATCGCCTACATACAGGGATCCACCAATGTATTTCGCGCCGATGGCGTGAGCAGTGTATACTGGCCGGGGCTTCGTGACGGAGACAGCTACAGCATTACGACCAGGTCGGGCTCCGGGACAAATATCACCCTCAGCACCACAAACGCTTCCGGTGCGCAACGGATCCGCTACGGGTGGGGCGAAAGCGTGAGTGGCGGAGGAGCGGGCAGTTTTAACGGCTCGGTATATTACCGCCTGGTGAATAGAAACAGTGGTAAAGTCGCCGATGTAAATGGTGGCTCGACAGCCGATGGCGCCCAGGTTATTCAATGGCAGTACAACGGGGGCACCAATCAACAGTGGCAACTGGTTCACATCGGTGAAGGTTTCTATCGTGTTGTCAACCGCAAAAGCGGAAAAAATCTCGATGTGAATGGTGGCAGCCTCAACGCCGGCGCCAACATCATTCAGTGGCCCACCAACAACGGGCGGAATCAACAATGGGAAATTGTGCCTACCGGCTCAGGGTACTATCGTCTGGTGAACAGAAACAGCACACATGTGATGGATGTCAACGGGGCGTCTACCTCTAATGGGGCTTTTGTGATACAATGGAATTGGGGCGGTGGCACCAATCAGCAATGGCAGATCGTCCAGCAATAAAATGACAAAAGGGAGACAACAATGGTGGTCTCCCTTTGTTCTTTCTGTCCGACGTTGTGAGTTGGAGGCGAGCGCCAGCCGGGCGCTGACGACTAAACCCTCAATAATTACGTATCAACCCCAAATCGTACGGCGTGTTCGTTTAATCTGCAGAGGGCCGCGATGTTTCCGGATTGAACCATGAGGTTTTCTGTGTGGGCGGGAGCTTCGGTAGCGCGCTGCCTGGTTCGAGCATTACTACGATTGTTTCTTATTGAAGCTTCTTCTGATCCCGGCGTTTTGTCGACGATTATTTGGCAATTGCGCGCCGATGATACGTACCCCGCACAACTTTCACTATATTTGGAAAATATGTTTGAAGGGCAGGATTTTCCCGCGTCTCTCGACGAGGCCGTTTTTAATCTTTGGTTGGAGAATGGCCGGCGCGCCAAGATCGGATATAATTACCTGGTGGTCGTGTGGGATGAATACGAATCATCGTATCAGCCGGTTTATGTGGCCCATCGTGAAGAAATCGATAAGTACAAGATGTCGCACAGCCGCGAACGATTTATCGCAGCCTATCATCTGTATTCGGAATCGAGGATCATTTAATCCCGGAAAGTTAAAGGGTTTGACGTTCTGAATTCGCTTTTGCTGAAGGGCCGAGCTCGGAAAGATGGTAGCATCCCCATCATTACCCCTACTCACGCAATTCCCGAAAAAGGTTTACCTTCACGGGTCCCCATTCCTCCAAAATGAATCAATCAAGAAGAGAATTTCTCGCCTTGTGTAGCGCCGTGCTACCGATGTGGTCATTGGGCATAACCGAACCGGACCTGATTTTACACAATGGAGATTTTTTTACGGTTGATCCCAAGGAACCGCGGGCGCAGGCAGTGGCAATCGCCGAAGGAAGATTCATCGCCGTTGGAAGCAACCCAGATGTGCTCCGACTTGCCACAGCGAAAACAAAAAAGATTGACCTGGGTAAAAAAACCGTGCTTCCGGGTTTTATTGACGCCCACACGCACCCCGCATACTCAGGCGTCAAGCATCTTAAAATGGTTGACTGCGATCTGCGTTCCATCCAGGAAATTAAGGATGCTATCCGGCAACGCGCGGTAAAAACTCCAAAAGGGAACTGGGTGGAAGGATTCAAATACGATGACACAAAGACTTCGGAAGGACGAAAGATCAATTTACGCGACCTGGATGATGCAGCACCCGAACACCCCGTTCGCATTACGCACCGCGGCGGACATACAGGTTACTTCAACTCGCTTGCCTTCAAGCTCGCGGGCATCAACGAATCAACACCCAACCCGCAAGGCGGGGAATTCGAGCGGTCACCAGACGGAAAGCTCACAGGATGTGTGAAGGAATCGGCGAATGACGTTTTCGACGAACTCATTCCCCACACCGACACGCGCGACGACATGCGGGAAGGTGTAAAGCTCATTTCGAAGATGATGGCGCGCTCGGGCGTGACGTCGGCTACCGACGCGCTGGGATCGCCGGAATCGCTGCGGGCGTACCAGGACGCGTATGAAGCAGGTGAATTGTCAATGCGCGTATACTGTATGATCCATTACAGTCACATTGACAAAATGATCGCGGCTGGTGTGCGAACGGGCATGGGCAACGAGTGGGTGAAGCTCGGCGGGATGAAAATGACCTGCGACGGGTCCATTTCCGAGCGGACCGCAAGGTTGTCTCAACCATATATCGGCCGCCCGGGCGACTATGGCATTCTTGTCATGGATGATTCCCAACTGTATCCCTATGCTAAAAAAGCTTACGACGCTGGATGGCAACTCGGAATCCATGCCAATGGCGACGTGGGAATAGACACCACCCTGAAGGTTTATGAGCGATTGTTGAAAGAAAAGCCAAAGGCGGATCCGCGTTTCCGTATTGAACACTGTACGATGATCAATGACGACCTGATCAGGCGTATGAAAGCGATCGGCGTTATACCAACTCCATTTTCAACTTATGTCTACTACCATGGCGAGAAAATGAAATTGTACGGCGAGGAAAGGTTGAAAAATATGTTTGCGCTGAGGAGTTTTCTCGACGCAGGCATTCGTCCGACCCAGGCGTCGGACTATCCTCCCGGCCCCTTCGAACCGATGATGGCTTTGCAATCTAGCGTGACGCGCACAGACATGAAGGGAAACGCCTGGGGAGAAAACCAGAAGGTAAGTGTTGAGGAAGCGATCACGATCGGCACCATCAACGGTGCTTATGCGTCTTTTGAAGAAAATATCAAAGGTTCTATCCAGGCAGGCAAGCTCGCGGACCTTGTCGTGCTAGGCCGGAACCCGTTCAAGGAAGATCCTTCGAACCTGGTCAACATCCCGATCGAAAGGACTATGACCGGAGGAAAATGGGTATTCGAAAGCTGAGTTTCTTCACCGCCGGCCATTTCATATCTTTACCCCGAAACCCGATACGATAAAAAGCGTGAACACCTGTAAGAATTGCACAGCGCCGGTCGATAGCAATTATTGTCAAGAATGCGGAGAAAAAGTTCATTACGGGAAAGACCGCTCGTTTAAGCACCTCTTCGAAGAAGCCTTTCATTTTTTAACGCACTTCGAAGGAAAATTTTTCACTACGCTGAAGACCATGTTCGCAGCCCCGGGGAAGCTTTCCCTGGATTTTTGTCACGGTATCCGGAAAAAATATTTCAAGCCACTCTCCTTCTACCTGCTTGTCATTATCATCTATCTCATCTTTCCGCTGTTTGAGGGCCTGAACATCAAGCTGAAATATCATTACAATAGCCCGTATGGCCAATACGCACACGAAATGGCTGAAGCGGTCAAAGAAAAAAGAAACTACAC
>DASPNN010000725.1:0-2349 GCA_035626495.1 Chryseosolibacter sp. | reverse complement strand
CCGACGCGTTTCATATCGAAACCTCACAAGGTACATTCGTCAGCCGGGCCGTCGTCAGCGCAACCGGTTCTTCGAGCAACCCACAGATCCCGCCTTTCCAGGGCCTGGAGGGCTATAAGGGCACAGTGATCCATTCAAGCCAATATCAGGCGCCTGGACAATTTGAAAACCAAAGAGTGGCCGTCGTTGGCGAGGGAAATTCAGGCGCACAGATCCTGGCCGAAGTTTCCCTGGTCGCTGACACGCTATGGATCACACGGAAGGAGCCCAGATTCCTGCCCGATGATGTCGATGGCAGATTCCTCTTTGACGCAGCGACACAAATGTACCAGGCGCAAAAAGAAGGGAAAAAATATAATCCGCCATCACTGGGCGACATCGTCATGGTCGATACGGTCAAGGACGCGCGGCGGCGAAACGTGCTGAATTCCCTGAGACCATTCGATCGTGTCACCGGGGATTCGCTGATATGGAACAATGGGCGCGTTGAAAGGGTGGATGCGATTATTTTCTGCACTGGCTTCAAGCCCGCGCTCGGCCATTTAAGAAGTCTCGACATTGTTAATGCGGATGGCAAAGCTGCCACGATGGAAACACGATCTCAAAAAGTCGATGGGCTCTGGCTGGTCGGATACGGCAACTGGACAGGGTTTGCATCGGCGACTTTGATCGGTGTCGGAAGAACTGCAAAAAAAACTGTCGAGGAAATTCAGGAGTTTATAGGACAGCTCGTTCAAAAATAGTTTTATGCAAATTGTCCGCTTTACAGAACAGCATTGGGACGAAGTGCGGGAAATTTATAACCAGGGTATCGAAAGCAGGAATGCGACGTTCGAGACAGAAGTCCCCGGCCTTGCCACCTGGCACGAGAAATTCCATCGCGAACATTTATGGGTCGCGCTTGCCGGGAATCGGGTTACCGGATGGGCGGGGCTGCAGCCTGTGTCCGCGCGGAAAGTTTATGCAGGCGTTGCTGAAGTAACCGTCTACGTCCACACTGGTTTTGCCGGAAAAGGTGTCGGAACCGCACTGGTGAGACACCTTATTCAGAACAGTGAAAACGCCGGAATATGGACCTTATACGCGTCTATTTTTCCGGAGAATACCGCCAGTATCCGGTTACACGTGAACCACGGGTTCAGAGAGATTGGCTACCGCGAGCGCATCGCACAATTGGATGGCAATTGGAGAAATACCATTCTGTTCGAAAGAAGAAGCAAAAAAACCGGCGTTTAGATGTGTCCCTTTTCGCCCGTGGGCGTCAATAGATCGTAAACTAAAACTATGACAGCACTGAACTGGAATCGCGTGCAAGACGAACTGAGAGGCTTCGTTTACAAGAGAGTACGGGACAAGGCCCTTACCGACGACATTATTCACGATGTTTTTATCAAAGTCCAGGCAAAAATTCACCAGGTAAAAGAATCTGAAAAGCTATCCGGCTGGATCTACCAGATCACACGCAACACGATAACGGATCACTACCGAAAAAAATCCAAAAACATCAATCCGAAGGACATCGATTGGGATTCGTCACCTCCAAACTTCAATGACTGTGTCACGAATGCAATCAATCAGCTCATAACAACCCTGCCGGACAAGTACCGGGTTCCGCTTGAGATGACCGAGCTGCAAAACATGTCGCAACGGGACGTCGCCGAAAAGCTGGGGTTGAATTACACGACTGCCAAGGCGCGGGTCCAAAGAGCCAGGCGCATGCTGAAAGAAAAAATGGATGAGATGCTCGTAGTAAAAACCGACGGGTACGGCAATGTCATTCTTTGCCAGGATCGCGGGCCGGGCTGCTGATTTTTGTCCTTTTGCAGTTTCTGCGTCTTTGGTGCAAACATTCAAGACTATGAAACAAACCAGTTTATTATTCGCCGTCCTTCTGCCACCCCTGGCACTCTTTGCACAGAAACAAAAGTTGGAAGGGGTCAGCGATCATTACAAGACACTCCAGGAATCAAGCGCGGCCCCGGCTCCGGCGCGTGCGTGGATGGATACGATTCAATATCCTCCATCCGAATACGGCAGCTCGATCGTGTACCTGCTGGCAAAGCCCCACTATCTTTCAGAAGCACAGGTTGAGGAGTTGACAAAAAGTGTGAGCTTCCCGGCAAACAGTTCGGAGCGCGTAAGGCAGGAGCTGGATTATCTTCTCGAGCTTCAACGCACCCGCACAGCGCAGCAAATTACACGTGTCGAGTTCCTGGGCAATATTGGATATTGGCCGTCGATCAACCTCATCCCCTCGCATTTGTCATACGAGCAAAATCTTAAAGACCTTTTCTTTGAAGGCCGCGAGGTATTGGGAGAAAATATCAATTCAAAAAATTTTCCGAAGAT
>DASPNN010000724.1:0-7325 GCA_035626495.1 Chryseosolibacter sp. | reverse complement strand
GCTGTTTTTTCGAAACCGAGATGAGCCCCTGCTTTTCGTAAAATCGAATTGTGTCGCGGGACAATCCGGTTTGTTTGGAGATTTCACCTATCAGCATAAGTGTCGCTTTAAAAACTGTAGAGTGGAACGAAGTCCAAGGTTCATTTTGTAAAACTCATTTTCAATCAAAAAAGTTATCATGTTATAGAACCATTGCCAAAAAAATCACCAAAATATCCGGCGCCAGCGCGGGCGTTTTTGTCACCATTCAATCCGGCTTGATCGCAGCTGCGACGGTGACCCCCCTGGATCTTTCAGCCCCTTGTTGTAATTCCGGAAAAACAAACGCACCCCGGCGTGAGGCACAGGGTGCGATGATAGAAACTGTTCGGCGGTTGCCCCGCCTTCAGTGATTAGATCTTGTGTTTGATCTGGGCGACCAGGTGTTGGAAATTTGCGTCCTCGCGGATGTGCGGGTTCCAGGCCATACCCATTTCAATCAAATCAAGTGTTTCGGTAATTGTCGCGCCGGGTTTGTCTTTTTCGCGGGCTAGAATGAAAGCTGTGTCGGAAATGGCCAGCGAATTTTCAACGTCGTGGCTGACGATCACAAGCGTATTCAGTTCATCCAATGTTGAAATTTGTATCAGCAACTCCATCACCCGGTCGATCATCAGCGCGTCGAGTCCGGAAAAAGGTTCATCCAGAAGGATGAATTTATTTCCCGTGAGAACCTGCTGGATGATGCTTGCCCGCTGGCGTTGCCCGCCGGAAAGTTGCAGCGGATATTTTTTCAGGTGTTCCGCCAGATCGAACTTTTGAGCGTATTCGACGATCAACTGATCCTTTTGCTTGTCGTCGATCGTAATACTCGAATGTTTCATGGCCAGCCGCAAGTTTTCGTGCACGGTGCGGTGGTTGAAAAGGATGTAATTCTGCGCTACGATACCCACTTCTCCGGCGACGACAGGATGCTGGTCGAGCCCGATGCGGACTGAACCGGAGTTCGGCTCGATAAGTCCGGCGAGGATCTTGAACAGCTGCGTCTTGCCGATACCGCTTCGGCCTATCAGCGAAATGACCTGTCCCTGGCTCAACCCGGGCCTGACGATGTTGTGGATTTGAAAGTTAACATCCCGAAGAATTTGCTTGTCGTACGAAAGGTTAACCTGCTCGACGGAAACAAGCACTTCATTCTTCGAATATTTCACTTCCGCACCTGAATCTTTGTGTACGGGAACAACCATAGTCTGATATTTCTTAATAAGTAATCGAAAAAGATACCGAGTGCAAATATGATGACCAGGATGGCAAACACCGTTGCCAGGTCGATGTACTTGTTGGATTTGATCAACAGTGTTCCCAGTCCACCCTCGCTCATGCTCAGGCCTTCGACCATGGTTATCATCATCCAGGCGATCGCAAAGTTTTGGCGCATCACTTCGAACACCTGGTCCAGTCTTCCGATGATGACCACCTCAAGCATGGTCTGCCAGTTGTTCATACGCAAGGTCTTGCACAGCTCATACTCCTGCGAATTGATTGACTCGATAATCGAAAGCAGGGAGGTGACAAAAAACGGTACAATACCGAAGATCAGCAGGCTGAGTTTCAGCTGATGACCATCCTGCGTCAACAAGGTAAACAGGAAGATCAGACCAGTGAGAGTAAGGTAGCGGCACTTGACCACGAATTTCGCCACGGGAGCGAAGAAGGGGATCAGCGCGAGATAGCTCACCACCAAAGCGATCAGGATGGAGATTCCCATGCCGGTCATCGTTAACGACAGACTGCTGAACAGGTTGTCGATAAACGATTCGGTCGTGATTATCCTGAATACGGATGCAATGATCTTCGACGGGGTCGGTATCAGGCCGTTGCTGCCGAAAATCTCCCACAATAGAAGGGCAGCAGCAGCTTCGACCGCTATCAAAGCGATCGAAGTGCGCCCTTTTATTTGAGTCAGAGGATGAAATACCTTTTTGACAATATTCATCGAGTGGAATTATTCACCCAGCACAATTTGAACACGGCGGTTCTGAGCCCGCCCATCAGCCGTACCGTTATTTGCAACGGGTTTCGCCGAACCAAACCCTTTCGACTCGATACGTGACGCTGAAAGTCCTTTGCTGATCAGGTAGCTGCGAACCGAGTTGGCGCGATCTTCCGACAATTTCTGGTTGCCTGTCGAGCTACCGGTATTATCTGTATGCCCATATACGCCGACTTTAAGGCCTTCCGCCACGACAGAGCTTGACAGGATTTCATCCAGCAGCTTATACGATTCCGGTTTGATGATCGCGCTGCCGGTCTCGAACTGGATCTGGTACGACTTCGAAGAAACTTCGCTCGTAATTTCGTTCGAGTAAGTTACCTGCAACGCCTTGCCTTCCATGAGTTCGGGATGGTTGACGATCACAGACTGAAGGAACGACTTGTCGACGACTTTCGAATACTGCGGATACGTTGCCATATACTCCGGGTACATTTTCGACAATATATCACCGAACGTGGTGTAAACCACCTTGTAACGGTCGATGCCGTCTTTACCGAGCCCGAAGGTATTTGCCGCGTCGTTGAGGTTGAAGGCCATCGATCCGCCCAGGGCGACACTCAGGCCTTGCGCATCTTTTTCGGTCACGCCGTTGTAATAGGTCAGCCAGTAGTTGGCATCCTGTTCATTGTAAACTTTCGCCGATACCTTCGCTGCGAAAGCTTTCGCCTCATTGAATGACCGCACCTGGTCTCCGGCCACGCTCAGCGCCATGATGAGGTTTTCGATGTCGGTCCTGTGGTCATAAGCAAACTTCTTGATCGTGATGGTGATGTTCGGCATTTGTGAAGCATATTGCTTGGTGTTCGCAATGGTCACAAGTCCGCCTTTCTGTTTGGCGATGTTCACATCGGCAGGGGTCCAGGTAGCGACCCCATCAACTGTCACAGTTACCTCCTCGCTGATTTTCTTTCCATCTTTCACGACTTTGCGTTTTTCGGAGTAGCCGGTGATGTATTTGTTCGCGGCATCGAGGAAGTCGTTGGCAGCGATCAGGTTCACGGCGTCTTTGTCGTAGGTTGTTTCATCCGGGTTTACGCGGATGCCGTTGTCGCCGGCCCACTTCAGGAGAATGTTCATGTCTCCATCGCGAAGCACGCAAGCAACGGATTTGCCGATGGCGGCCTTCGGATCTTTTTTCCAGTCGACCGGGCCCATCAGCTGGTCTTCGCCATAGGATTTACCCATTGCGTAAAAGGCGATCGGCTGATATTCGGGTCCCAGCGGTTCAAGTTCCTTTGAAAGCCCGGCAAAAAAAGCAGGCATACCGTCGCCCATGAAAGAGGCGAATACACCAGGTGTTTCGGGATTATTTTTGTAGTCCTGTGCAAATTTCACAATATCGGCAATCGACTTGAAGCAGTCATCCTGACGGATTACCTCCACTTGCAGTTTCGACTTATCGAACAGCGAGCCTTTCGTAGTGCGTGCGCCTCCATTTGCGTACATCAACGGGAATTGTGAGTTCCACGCCATGACTTTCCACTGAATACGCGTGCCGCCATTGACAGACTCTTCCTCGGAGGGCAAGGCAAGAACGGTAGCGTTGCCGACGAGCGAAGCTTCCGGTGCATCCGGCAGCGCAACACGCCCGATATCCTGAGATTGTTTTGCTTCCTGGGGCCTCTGGTCCCACCAATATGTTTTTCCGGCCCAGATCCCTGCAAGCACGAGCAGGATCATTACAATTTTACCGGAGGTCTTTACTTTAACAGCCATAATTTTTCAGGTTTAAGAATTATACGTTTATACCACATCCATTACTTGAGCAAGTCACTAAAATCACCCGTTACCGGAGCCTGCACGCGGCTGTGAGAGCCGGCGGCCAATTTCAGGTCATTTTCAGGACTGAACGAATCGAGCAACTTCAGGCCTTCCTTTTCATAGGTGGCATTGTCGAGGTCGATCGACTTCATAAAGTCGGACGAGTAGCTGATGGCTTTCTTCATATTGGCCAGCTTGCTTGCGATGTCCTCTTTCAGAAACTCCATTGATTGTTCCACCATAAGTTTCTTCTCCGGGTCGCCTTTGAAGATCTTCAATGCCGAGCTGAGCGCTTTGTTTCCCGACGTCACCGACTTATACAGATCGCGCTTGAGCTCCAGTTCATTCTTCGCATCCTCGATCAGGTACGCACTGTTCTTGTGGATACGGGTCAGGTAGTCGCCGATCCTGGACAGGTTGTCGTGGATGGGAGATAGTTGCTTGATGTACTCGTTCAGCCTGCCGATCTGACGGGTGGCGTTGCCGAGCTCGGGCATCATATTCTTTTCCTTCGCTGCCTGTGCTTTCGACATCAGCTTGTTGATCTCGGATTCTTTTTCCTTGATCTTCATGTGGATCTTTTCTTTCTGAGCATCCACGTCAACAGCCTGCTTGTAAAGCTTTTCGCGCTCTTCCTGCATGTCGTTGATGTAATCTTCGGCGATGATAAACGGATCGAGCTCGATCACAATGCCGACGAGTTTTTTCATCAGGATCTCGTAGAGGTAAAACAGGCTGAGGCGCAGTTTCCGGTGGGTAACGCAGTACAGGAAAACGCCGAGACACGCCAGGGCAATTCCGAAGTTGACAGTGTTCCACACAATGGAAGTCAATATCGGTAATACATAGTAGCCGATAGCGGCCAGGATGCCGATGCCTGCGACAGTACCGAACTTTCCGCCGGGGCGGCTCCAGTACGATTTCAGTTGTTGTGCATCGGTGGGGAAAATATTCGTTTCCATAGTTTAGATCGTTGTCTGTATTTTGTTGATATCCTCTGAAATTTTTCTCATCATCGCCTCGCAGGCGACATTATATCCCTGCTTGTTTTTGGCCAGCTTGCCCTCCTCTTCGGCAATGATGGCCTTGAGCTTGCCCATGGCCACCTGGGATTCCGAGATCTCCTTCGTCAGCTTCTGGATCATCTCCGAATGCTTGACGATCATTTCCTCGAGCTGCTGAAGCTCTTTTCTTTTTGCGCCGATCTCCTTTTCGCTTTTCTCGTTCGCAACTTTTTCGAACTGGGCCTTGTCCATGCTGATCAGGTCCTTGTACTTTGTCGCAGTTTCGACGAGCTTGTCCTTCGTCAGCCCCTGGATGCTGAGGGAAGCGAACGTGGCCGATATTCTCGCCTTTTCGTCCTTGATGTGTGCCTCCAGGGTTTCCATCATTTTCCAGAACTCGTAGTAGTCCGGACCGGGCATGTTAGCCTGCTCAAACATCTTCTCGAAGTGCTTTTCGAATTTGTCATAATCTTCACTGTTCATGACGAATTGCGGAGTGGCCCTCGGGGTGGATGATGAGGTTTGGCTACTTGTTGCCGACGGTGCGGAATTCTTATCGTCCTCTTCGAATTCCACGAAGAGGCCCATCGCTTTTTTGAAGATCCCAGCCATAGCTTTACCAGTGATTTAAGGGTATAGAGTAAGGTTAATTTTAAGGTTAAGGAATCAAATATAATTAGAAAGAAACAAACGGCTGACTTTTCGCTAGCACTTTAGCTTGCGAAGCTGGTGGAAAAATAAATACAAGATTGCCGTGTGAGAGAGATCAGATTCGCGGTGGAGGAACCATGGTACGGATATGCTTGAAATTAGGTGAATTAACGCGCCGCGCGTGGTTTGGATGCGTTGCGATGTAAAATATTTATTTGGATAAGGCAGGTTACCTTCGATGCAAATTTGGTGGGGTCTTTTTGTCTGAAAAAGTTGAGAATCCAGTCCTTTTCAGAAAATCTAAAAATCAAAAATAAGTTGGCTTGTGCTGTGCTGTTCTACCGGTAGCGTGAGTTGGTGGCTTGGGGCGGGGCATTTGCCACCAAGGCTCTAAGCCTAAAAGGTTCACGAAAATGCAGAAGACCGAATTGTCTACAGCAACGAAAAAATATAGAGCAGGTAGGCAACGATTGGTAACAAGGAGATCCAGCTCAGGCGTTTGGTTTTTTTGTCTACATTTTTCGAGATGAGAATAACGACCATGCCCGTGGTCATTACAATCACGATCACGGCGCTCGAGGCTAGCAACACCAAACGGTTGCTGGAAATTGCCGTCACAGTAACCACCAGCCCGGCCGTGAGCGCCGCGGGAACAAAGAGTATCTCGGCAATTGGTTTTCTTGTGCGGACATCTATTGGTCTGATCCGCGCGAGCACATTCTCCAAATCGTCAAGGTCGGCAATTTGTGACGGGATACCAATCGCGTTCAGTTGGCTCTCGCCCGTCACCGTGAAACTTCCATTGGAATTTTTGACAATGGCCGTGACAGAACGGCGCGGGATCGTAATAGTTGGAAGATTGTGCTGAACTCTCACGAGCTTTTCGTCGTCGATGATCAGCTTGTACGTTTCAAACGACTTTCGCTGTCTGTTAAGCGTAGCCCGCGTGATCAGGCCGGCGACGGCAGCGAATGCGATCAGAGTATATGGGATCAAAGACCAACGCGCAGAATCATTACGGACAACGGCAGGAACGACAATGACCAGTAGAAACAACCCCGCATATACGACCACCATGACTGGGATGATCTTCCGCTGCACCTCCCGGAAGCCTCCCCGACGTGTAATGAAGATCTGCATGGATGTAAATATCGCCTTTTGGCAAATCAAAACCCCATCAATCGCCGACACTGAGGATCATCAACGTACAACCGGGAAGGCAACAATTCTCACCTTTGTGCACCCATAAGGAATGAGCGTGAAGGTACTGATCTCCGGCGCGACATCGCCCTTGTAAATTCCTTCGCGGTCGGTTACCGGTTGGTGGGCGACACCGTTGACCGCTTTCCATGCCGGAATTTTTCGTCCGCGGGCGACTATCTCAACTGGCGCGTTGTGCAGATTCCAGGCAAATTTTTCGGGCATCGGCTTCACATGCGCAACCAAACCGGCTTCCGGATCTTTCACCACCTCCTGCAACAATCCATAATTCCAGTCTTCTGTCGGATACACACTGAAGTAGTCCCCTTCTTTCGGCTCAGTTCCCTTCTCCCACCGCTCGTTCAGCTTCAAGGCGTATACAAGCGGCCCTCTTTCGATGGCGCGCGAATTTTTCGCCCACGAGGAGGTTGTTACTTTCATCGGCAGACTAAGCGTGACGATGGTTTTACTCTTCCATTCACGGTCGATTACAGCCATCGCGCCTGGTTTCACGCCTGGCACCGCTTCACCATCGACCGCAACTGAAGGTGATTCACACCAGGCCGGGATACGCAGGTGAAGGGGAAATGAAACCGCTGCGCCAGGAACAATTTCAAGAGTGATTTTGTCGTCGAAGGGATAGTTGGTGATTTCCGTGATTGTGACCTCCGTCT
>DASPNN010000723.1:0-2099 GCA_035626495.1 Chryseosolibacter sp. | reverse complement strand
GTCCGGGGAATTCATTTTGACTGCTTCAAAAATACGAACAGGTCGGCTTTAACATAAACAAAAGGAGCCCGGGAAATCCCTGGGCTCCTTCTGTTTCATACCATTGTGAGATATCAAACTTTCTCCAACGTCATGCGGTTGCCGTCATCATTCATCGCCTCGAGCGAAACGCGTGATTCTGTTCTCTCCACAACCACCCATTGCCGATCAAGTCCGCGAAACGGAACACGCTCATTGAATAACAGGTTAAACCTGATTTCTCCTTCCCGTCCGTCAACCGCCGTCCATACACCATTGATGGTTGTCTTATTGCAACTGGCAACGATCCCTCCGTTATTTAAAAATTGGAAAGTTGTCCCGCTGAAATACGATGTCCGATCGTCACCATCATAGAAATATGTAACCCTCCACGCATCCTTTTCGATCGTTGCCTCCAGGGCCCTCTTCGCTCCCTCACCATCCGTCTCCCCCTTTCGCTCACACGACGAAATCCCGATTAAAACAGATAGGCTTATCAATCCAGCCAGGATGAAAGCCCGGTCTAACATTCTCATACACATTCCATTTCTGCACGACCTCACCGGCATAATTCCCATGCCCGCTTTGTAACAGCGTAAAACGGTACAAATTTTTATGAATTCCGCGCGGAATGTGTGTGTGGGTAGCTCCGTCGAGCAAGCAGGGTATAATAAAGACCTTATGTAGAATTATTTTGGGGAACGTAATGCATTTTTTAATTGGAACTCGAACAACCATCGATACAGTGGATCACAGATGCCGCTGAAATTTTGAAAGTACTCATTGACAGCAAGGAAAACGGAAACGTGATAGGCATAACGGCCCTGTCCTTCGGACCCACCATCGCCATGACGGCGGTTGACGATATCGTCGATGTGAAAAATGACAAGATCGTATTGTTAAGGGAAAATGACCTTCTCGGCATTAAACTGGCAGAGTCCGAGGTATTGCTAAGCGAAATTGTCAGCGTATATCCCCTCAAAACCAAGTACAATGACCCGTTTCATGTACGATTGAGGGACTATCGGAAAGACGACCTATAGCCGTTGGCATAGCTTTTTTAGGGCTATATATGACTACTAACAGTCAACCTTCAGGTATAGGTTAGGTAAATAAAATCCCCCGGAAGCCGTCCGGGGGTTTTATATTTTATGGCCTGTCCATAATCTTATTTCGGTTTCATGACAAGCTCCGATCCATCCCCCGCCCGCAAGCGAAGCTGATCCTTGTCCAATTTTAAAACGGTAAAATTTTCAGATACATCAGACCCGGTAAATTGCAGCCGGAGGTTGTTGCCCTCGAGCGACCATTGACCACTCATCACCTGATCGCCGTTGCCCATCTTCACGTTTCCATTCCTCCAAAAAGTAATGCTTTCGCGTTTTTCATCTCTGGACAAGCGGTCCACATCTCCCGTAGCGTCGGTCTCGCGTTTCGCTTTCCAGGTCTTTTCGTCCTTGCCGGCGATTTTCTCCTCGGCCGTGAGATTTTCGGACCGACTGCATGCGACAAGGCACATGATCGCCGTGATAACGATCAACTTGTTATTCCATATGTGCATCATAATTGTCTTTCGTTTAAGGGATGATGATCTTTTGACCCGGGAATATCATGTTCGGGTCTTTGATCTTGTCTTTGTTTGCCTGATATATTTTCTGCCACTCGCCGGCGTTTCCATAGTAACGCTTGGCGATCTTGGACAAACTGTCGCCTGGCTGAATTGTATAATCGCGCGCTGTGCCGGCGCCAGATGCGCCAGGCTGGCCCGGGCGGTGAACACTTTCTGCAGGTTTTGCTGCAGGTCGTTGCTCGATAGGTTGTTCTTTACCCTTTCTGAAGAAATCCATTAAACCCATAGTCGTAATTTTTAAATGTTACCTGAATAGACCGGGCAAGAGACTTCCCATCCCGCGATACGATCTCCCGCCGTTTAAAATCGAGAAGAGCGAACCCATCCCACCGAAACCGCGGCCACCAGACGGGACTGGTAAGCGATTCATGTTGAACGGTCCGCCGGTGCGCCTTCTGCCCATCATTCCCCCAGTTACCATCTGCGCAAGGATCATAGGACCCACAATACT
>DASPNN010000722.1:0-3298 GCA_035626495.1 Chryseosolibacter sp. | reverse complement strand
TCGATGAAACCCGGTCTGGTTACCTCTTCCGGATTCGGCTGGCGCTCGGTGGTTTTGTCGACAAATTGATCCAACAACGAAAACTGTTGCCGGTCGACCTGCAGGTAATCAACAATTTTTTCGACATTAGATTTTTCATCCTCTGAATAGCTGTCATCCACTTTCGCGAATGTGATCAGATCCGCGACGAGTGAGTATTTCAGCGAACTGTCCTTGAGAATGTCCAGACAGCGTTTTAACTCATCGGCCGACAACTCGGTCGCGGCGCGGATAACAGAAGCTTCCTGTTGCTCTGAAAGGCTGGCGGCTTTCGCCAACGCAGACAGATATTGCAGCTCTTCCTCCGATGCTTTCCGGTCTGCCGTCGCAATCGACGCTATTGCACCCAGGTATGCCCCTTTCTCCTGGTCGCTGTAACCTTCCAAGATCGTTTGTGCCTGTTCCATGTGTGAATTTTTTATCACACTGCGGAAAAATTGGTGCCTTGGCCGGTGAAGCTCGCGTTGGCCGGGGCCGCGTCCAAAATGACAAGACCCGTCGTTACAACGGTATAGCTAAGCGATAATTGAAAAAACGGCCACTCAGCCGATCTCTAAAGTGTGCTTGGCAATCGTTTCGTTTCCATACACAGTGAGCCCTGCAAACATCTGCACAACCTGGGCGCGCACGTTATCCTGCAACCGCTGATCCACCTGGACCCGATCCAGGGTACGTAACATCTGGTAGAGCTGTTCCCGAAGATGAAAACGCAATTTGGCGGCATTCAAATGGCTCAACTCAGACAAGGCTTCTCGCCGAACGTCGCCCGGCATCTCAAGCGTATCAATAATCGCATCGGTCTTTGCCGACGTCTGCACATCTGACATCCGGACCGCCTGGCTGAGAACATATCCACCGACCGCCAGATGCTCGCACACAGTCCTGTGCAAACTCGCGGCGTTTCCTCCAAGATAGAAATCAGCGTCACAGTAGCTGTCAAGTACAGCGTAAACACTGATCAGGTCATTATTGATTTTCTTTATCGTTGAATGCAAGGTCATTCTCAAGATTTTAGTCATAAAAAAAGCCCGGTTTTTTCCGGGCTTCTATGGTTAGGTAAAGTTTGCTCTTGCAAAATCACACAGAATCCCGGAATCGACAATCCGATACAAAGCGCTTGCTTTGAATGTTCATGGCCGATATGAGATCCGTTGTAATCATGGAACAAATGTACTGCTTTTTCCAAAATATCGGAAGCAAAACAACAAAATCTATCTGCATGTGCCGCGACGCGTTTCTCCCGGGCCAAACTCTTGTATCTTTGCCACCACTGATCCGAACCCGACATGAACAAAGCAGACCTGGTTGACAAGATATCGCAACAAGCCTCCATCACGAAAGTACAGGCAACCACCGCCGTTGAAACACTTCTTGCCGAAGTGGCAAAAGCACTGAGGTCGGGGGAAAAAATTACCCTGATGGGCTTCGGGACGTTTTCCGTTTCAAGGCGGGCGGCCCGCAAGGGTCGCAATCCGAAAACCGGTGAGGCAATCCGGATACGGGCAAAAAAAGTTGCACGTTTCCGGCCCAGCCAGGACCTGAATGCCAGGCTTTAGACACCCGCTTCTTCCACCACCAACAGCAAAATCACCGTCACGCCGCTCATTTTCTTTGCCTGACGCGCAAAAGAAAATCACAATATATTAACTTTGCGATTCGTCGAACAATCCCTCCTATGTTGATTTTGAAAGCAGCCAAAGTCCTAGAACCGCCCGTCAAGACGAGGCCGGAAGTGGATGTGGAAGTGCTTAGCGCCATCGCACCCTCTACCCTCGAAGACTCTTTCGTTTATGTGCACTGTCACTATGACAACGCTGGTATGGAATCGCTCATCCGGATATGGAGCACGACGTATCTAATCGACAAGGGCTCAGGATCCAGGTCAAGGTTGATCCACGCCGAAAACATCACGATGGCTCCTACCTGGACACCGGTGCCTCAGGGCGCCACGTATTCGTTCCTGCTCGTCTTCGAAGGCTTGCCCAAGTCATGTAAACTATTCGATCTGATTGAGGAGATCTCTCAGCCGGGAGGTTTTGAAGTGCGAAATATTTACAGGAACGAGACGGACGTTTATCACATCCACCTGTAAAAGGTCGCTATTTCCGTTCAAAGTTTTTTTCGGTTTTGACGATGGCATCCATGAGGGGTTTCAGCTTATCGTGAGGGAACTCATCGTCGAAGCCGTGCTGATACTCTTTCCCGTCGTGGACAATAAGCTTGATCGTCGAATGACGTGCACCATCAAATGCCCGGCGTGAAGTCGGTGACTGAAGCCCCGAAATTTCCTGAGGGTCAACGCCGCGCAGTGCATCCATTAACAGCTGCCACTCGGCTGGATCGGTTCTCCGCTTACTCACTTGATTATCATCCTGCCTTCCGTCGGTGATTGCAATGACACTATCGGCCGTGATAAAGATCTGCTTCTGGTAGCCGCGTGTCAGGGTTGTAAATTCGACCTTCGTTACGGGTGGCTGACACCTGGCGGCAAGGCAGACAAACATCAGCAACAGAATAAATGTGATCCGATTCATATCGGAAACTTAACAAAGATCCGGCCAACAGACCAATCAAAGTCTTTCAGCCGCCGACGCGAGTTTACCCTGTATGTATTTCAGATGGTAGGTTGTCATCTGGTCCTTCACTTTCGGCAGGGCGCGGCCAATGTTCACGGCGATCTCGGCAAGTTTCATCTTCATGATCGGTCCTACGTCACGGTAGTCCTTCCCTGGCTTTGCGCTCAGCTCCAGGAGCTTATCAACATAGGTGCGCTGAAGATTACGGCGGTAAATATCGATCGTGGAGCCGCTTTTTAATTCTGACCACAATGCGTTATCGATGTCCGAAAAATAATCCACCAGCTGGTAGGCCTTGGGCCCATAAACCGCTTCGGCTACTGCGAGCTTGCTCAGGGTGGCCGGACTCAGCAGATGATTCATGACCATATTGTGGATGCCGGTGATCGTTTGGGTCGGTGATTCGCCGATACGCGTAAGAATGGCAGTGTCGAGCATCCAACGCGGTGTCGTGAGCACCTGGCGGGCGAGGAATTCCATCGCTTCACGCTGACGTGTCACCGGGACCGTTTCAAAGACAGGGCCTTCCTGCTCCGTGGTCTTCGGGGTCTCATAGATTCCGCCGATGTTGGTGAGCACGTGTCCCACATAGAATTCATATTGCTCGGACACCCCTTTGTAAAGCTGTGCGAGATTTTCATATCCCTCATTGGGCTGATACGTCCACTTCAGCAATCCATTCA
>DASPNN010000721.1:0-2164 GCA_035626495.1 Chryseosolibacter sp. | reverse complement strand
GTTGATTCTGGCCAAAAGCCAAACCAGCCGTAAGTGCCAGAGTAAGAACCATTAAGAGTTTAGCAAAACGCATCTTCGGGTAAGTTATTATAAATATACGACAAAATCTGCACCAAAGTTATTGCTCAAAACGCGGGATTTTACTTTAGATACTTAAACGGCTAAAAAAGTTTAAGGGTCGGCGATACAATTTTTATCCGCGCGCCAATTTCTGAAATGCGGAGGGCAAAAATTCGCTTAAATCTGAAGCGATGAGACTGCTCATTCCCATTTCGAGCGCACCCAGGTCTCCAGCCAGCCCGTGCAAATACACCCCAAGAATCGCCGCCTCTATCGGCGCATACGATTGCGCCAACAACCCTGTGAGAATTCCGGTCAACACATCGCCCGTTCCCCCCGTTGCCATGCCAGGGTTTCCGGTCGGGTTGAAGTAAACGTCCCCTCCCGGCACTGCGATGGCGGAGTTTGCCCCCTTCAGCACAATAATAACATTGTGATCCGACGAGAATCTCCTGAGTTTCTCCAGACGCTCAAAATCGTCGTTCCACGGCCCGGCTAGCCGCTCGAATTCCTTTGGATGGGGCGTGAGTATGCTCAGGTAGGGTACATTATGCAACATTTCGCGATGTGTGGAAAGGATATTCAACGCATCGGCGTCAATGACCATCGCCTCGCGGTTGCGTTCAAGCAGGTTGCGAAGGGCTTCTGTCGTCGGCGGCTCCTGGCCCAACCCCGGACCTATCCCGATCGCCGAATATTTTTGCAGAGACGGGATCGTCGAGATTAAATGATGGTGATCGTCGGGTGAATACATAGCCTCAGGTACCGCAGACTGTAAAACGGGGAAGCCGCACGCCGGTGCATGAACCGTAAGCAATCCTGCTCCGGTTCTCAAAGCTGCTTTCGAAGCCAGCACCGCCGCTCCCATCTTGCCATAACTTCCGGCGATGAGCAGCGCGTGTCCGAAAGTACCCTTGTGATCATATTTCTTACGCGACTTGAGCAATCGGGCGACATCCTTTCGCTGCAGCAAGGCAAACGGCGTACTGCATTCGCGAATAAATTTCCGGCTAAGGCCAATATCAACGACAATCCATTCGCCGACGTATGGGAACGATTGAGGTAATACAAAAGCCAGCTTTGGCAGCTCGAATGTCACCGTATAATCGGCGCAGAATATGTTACCATTTGAATGTCCATCCGCCAAGAGCCCGGATGGTATATCAACTGCAATCCTGACGGCGGGAGCCGCGTTCATACATTCTATCACTTGCGCATAAATCCCTTCGGTTGGACGGGACAAGCCGGAACCGAAAATTGCGTCCACAAGGACGTCACAATCTCCGAAAAGACCCCGTTCGGCGCCCGCGCTTATTTCGGTGATATCTACCTTTCCTTGAAGCTGGCGAAGGTTGGTTTTAAAGTCTTCCGACTCACCCGCCCCGCCACGAGCGATCCAGACAGTAACAGGGTAGTCCCATTCGCGGAGCAGTCGCGCAATACCAAGTCCGTCGCCGCCATTGTTCCCCGTTCCGCAAACAATGCCCACCTTCTTTGTCGCGTCAAACTTTCCACCGAACCAATGAACAAATGCGCGGCATGCCCGCTCCATCAGATCAATAGATGAAATCGGCTCATGCTTGATCGTGTAAGCATCAAGTTCCCGGGTTTGTCTGGCAGATAATATTTTCAGCATAGAACTAAGCTCCGGATCGATAAGCATCACGACTGCCTAACGGTCTACCTCGCCCATTACAACATCAAGGGTACCCAGGATCGCGATCAAATCCGCGACGAGGATTCCCTTTGCAATCTCCGGCAACACCGACAGATTAACAAATGAGCACGAACGGCACTTGCAACGGAACGGTACGTCGCTTTTTCCGTCCGCCCGAAAAAAGAATCCCAGCTCACCTTTTGGTGTCTCGCCCCTGACATAAAAGTCCTGAGCCGCCGGCCGTATCTTCTTGGGTAC
Organism: Chryseosolibacter sp.; assembly: GCA_035626495.1. Classification (GTDB taxonomy): domain Bacteria; phylum Bacteroidota; class Bacteroidia; order Cytophagales; family Cyclobacteriaceae; genus Chryseosolibacter. The sequence goes on along the minus strand of DASPNN010000721.1, from coordinate 189 downwards.
AAATGCCTGTGGATCAAAATCGCGCGAGCGCTTGTGCTCAGTTTCAAGCTTCAGGAGGCATTGCTCCACGATGCGTAGCGACTGATGCATTTCCTGCATTCGGACCCAGGTACGATCCCAGCAATCGCCCGTCGCCCCCATCTTGCCTTCACCCACTGGAACTTCGAAGTCTATTTCCGGATAAACAGA
>DASPNN010000720.1:0-27665 GCA_035626495.1 Chryseosolibacter sp. | reverse complement strand
TGGAGGCGAGTGAGAAGAAATTCCGCCTGCTGTCGGAGAACTCTCGAGATATCATCGCAATCTTCAGCCTCGATAACAAATTCGAGTACGTCTCGCCCGCCTGCGAAACATTGCTCGGCTTCGAGCCGCATGAGCTCATCGGACGTGATGGGGCCGAACTCGTTCACCCGGACGACGTGGAGAAGTTGGTAAAACCGTCCACCAAAGCCAACGCCGGTGATGACAACCAAAATCCGCACTTCAGGCTCCGCCGTAAAGACGGACGGTATATATGGATCGAGGCGATCAGTAACCCGATTCATGACAAGGACGGTCGCATTACGGCCATCCAGACTTCAAGCCGCGATATCACCCTGCGCAAGGAAATGGAAATCGCTCTGAAGGAGGAAAAGACGCGGGCTGAACAGGCGACGGCTGCCAAATCTGCTTTTCTCTCGATGATGAGCCACGAGATCCGCACTCCGATGAATGCCATTATCGGCCTGACGAACATCCTGTTGCGCGAACCGCATTTGCCTGAACAGGCGGAAAGCCTGGGGCTTTTGAAATTTTCCGGTGAAAACTTGTTGACCATCATCAACGATATCCTGGACTTCAGCAAAATCGAGGCAGGGAAAATCACTTTTGAAAATGTTGCATTCGACCTGCATGAAATGCTCGCCAACACGTGTGCTGTAATGAGCAGCAGGGCACGGGACAAGTCCATCCGGCTGTCCGTCAACTTGGGCGAAGATCTTCCGCGATTTGTTTGGTCCGACCAGGTTCGGCTCAACCAAATAATTACGAACCTGATTGGCAACGGCATCAAGTTCACCGAGCAGGGATTTGTTGAATTGTCTGTGACCTTTGGCGGCCTCGATGAGCACGGAAAGTCCAGGATCAATTTCCAGGTGAGGGATACCGGCATCGGCATCGACGCGGATAAACTGGCAACAATTTTTGAGAGCTTCTCCCAGGCAAGCTCCGATACGACCCGGCGATTTGGCGGGACCGGACTCGGCCTGTCGATCACGAAACAGCTTTTGAACCTCATGGGCAGTGACATTCGCGTGAGCAGTCAGGTGGGTAGGGGAACGTGCTTCGACTTCACGCTGCACCTGCTTGCTGCGGAGGCTTCGGATGGTCAGGAAACGGGTCGTAAAAACGGAAAGGATATTTCCCGTCGCGCAGGTTCGGTTTTGCTCGTGGAAGACAATCCGATCAACCAGGTTGTTGCAGTCAAGTTTCTAACAAAATGGGGACTGGACGTCAAGGTTGCCAACGATGGTTCCGAAGCGGTTGACATCGCCCGCGAAAAGAAGTTTCACGCGATATTGATGGACCTCCAAATGCCCAGAATGGATGGTTACGAAGCTGCGCGGAAGATACGCGCGCTGGACGACCCCTATTACAAGACAGTCCCGATCATCGCATTGACAGCATCCGCTATGAGCGATATCAAGGAGGCGGCGGCCCTGTCGGGCATGAACGGTTTTGTGAGCAAACCGTTTCAGCCTGACGAACTGTACGGTGTGTTGTCCACGTACATTCCGGAAAACACGAATGGCATGCATGAAAGTCGCGTGACTGTAAATTGCCTCGACCTGTATAGTGAGGCCGACCCTGACCTCCGGCGTGAGCTTGCGGGTCTGATAATCAAAAACATTCACGAATTGAATGCCACCCTCAATGACAGTTTGCAGCCCGGCGACGATCACCCTTTTGTGTCAGCAGCGCACAAAGTCAAAACCGTGATCAGCATGGTGGGCATCACCGAATACACGATCCTGGTCGAGGAAATCATTGAGCACCTGAAAGAGATCTCGCCAGCAACCGGTCTTGGGGAAAAGCTCAATCGGTTCAAGCACCTTTCAAATATCATATGTCACGGCCTTCAGGAGGAATTGGGATCCGTGTAGGGCTGGCAAAAAAAAAAGCCCAGCCCTTTTGCCGGGCCGGGCAATTTTATGCATGTCGCGACTAGTTTAGCTTGTAGCAGACGATTTCGCTTGCATTCGGCCGATAATAAATATGGTTGAAGATCTGGTCGACCTCGTATTCCGGTTCTTTGTCATTTTTGATGTCGATCGCATTGACGATATCGCCGTTTGTTTTGCTGACCTGGATGAGCTGGTTGCCCCTTTTTTCCTGTTTCGTCATCATCATCATAAAATTGGGCGCGGTCATGGAAGCTTTATAGCGCGCGTTGAATTGCTTCATGGCAGCAGACGAATACGCGAATCCCGCGTTGCTCAGGCTTGCAAAGCCTTTTGAAAATTCCTGGCCGACGGCCTTGCCCGCCGGGTCCTGAGATTGATCGGCGGCCTGGGCGAACGCCGCCGAGTAAAGGCCGGCTGCGGCGCCGATATAAGCCGCCCGGATCGCTTCCGCTGCAAGCAGCGCACGCATGAGCGCAGGCTCGCGTGGAGCGGGGTAGTACTTGTAATACTTGACAAGCCCGTCAAAACCAAGCTTCATGATGTTTTGCTCGGAGGTCATGACGATTCCGTCGGATACAACGTCGATGGACCTGGGCATTTCCTTGCCTTCAAACTCAACTTTAGCGGTGGTGATTTTTTTACTTGTTCCGCCTTGCTTGTCAACTTCAAAGACGGCTTTTTCTTTCGGAGAATAAACAAACAGTTTTCCCGCCTTGTTGTCGCCGGTGGGAAATGGGCGCGCGTTGTCGCTGTTAAAAGGATTGCCGGCTTCGATGGATGCGCTCCAGGCAAGTGTACCCGTGTTGGTGTCGAGAATATTGACTTCCTTCGTCGTAATGAAAAGAAGGCCCTTCGGTGTCATCTCGCTTCTTACCAGGTCGCCTTTTAGCTTCACAGATTTTTCGTACTTCAGAGCGCCGGCCACGGGGTCGAGCACGTTCAGATAATATTCTTCAGCCTTCGTGTTCCAGGCATTGTCAAACGCCGTTGTGATAAGTATGCCCGCTGGGGTCGGAATGTAGCTTACCACACTGCCTTCGGCTTTGATGCCTTTGCCTTTCTTACCCCACACAGTTTCACCCGTCTCGTAGTTGACCAGATTGATCGTTGGTTTCTGCGATGAACGCGGGCAAATGATCAATCCTTTTTCGTGTGGAATAACCTGGTTCAGCAGGTCGGACTCTTTTGCCGGTTTCTTCCACAGAGACGCGCCGGTGTTGAGATCATAAGCGTAGTACAGGTTATAGTAAAACTTTTGAGGGCCCGACTGTTGTGCGTTGCCCGAGGAAGTGGTGAAACCCGATCCGGTGGTTGATTCAACGTCGGTTCCAATGTAAACGATGCCTGGCTTGTAGGATGAAAAATACACCTGGGCTTTTTTCGATTGTTCGATCTTATTTTTCCAGACCACTTCTCCGGTGTTGGATTTGATCTTCATGATGTAGTTGGGATGTGTAAGGAGCATCGTGCTGTTGTCCAGCTCATAGGGTTCGCTCGTCAGCGCCTGGAGGCTGCTCATTTCTTCGCCCATCGCCTGCAATTTGCTGAGCAAAGTGTTGCCCGCCGGCTTTTCGGCCTTGAATAAATCGTCGTTTGCCCATACTTGCTGGCCGGTGGCGATGTCATACATGAACAACGATGCCACGAGGTTTTTCGGTCGCATTCCGATAACGAGCAATTTTCCAGCTGATGGAAGCACGTGCCGGCTCAGCACGCCGATGCTTTCTTTCTGTGAATCGAACAGGACCTTGCCGGAGATGACATGAACGATCGCCTGCATAGGAATTGTTGAGCTTGCATTGGTTTTGTACGCGATGGCCGCGAATTCTGTTCCGGGCACTTCCTGAAAGTTATCGGGAGGCAGGGCAGGAAACCCTTTGTTTTCCCAGAGAATCTTGCCATCTGCGGGATTAACACCGTAAAGACCGTCGTTGTTGCTGACGATCAGGTATCCGAGCGCGTGAACCCGTTGCCAGTTCACGGGGCTTTTGAATTTAGCAGACCAGGCCGAGCTGATTTTTTGCTGCGCAGTGGCCAATAGCGGTACCGTGAACAGCATCACGCATACAAACTTCGTAACCGTTTTCATTTTCATGGATTAGCATTAATTATTTTTCGATGTTGAATCGCGTAACTTGCAATTTCAAAGCCAGATTTTCACCATAGACTGTTGTTACAACATGCAATTATGAGTTTTCAGCCTGACGGTTTTTGCGACATCTAAAGATGAGATAAAGCTTGTTCAAATTAACATTTTTCCGTGATGAGCGACAAGTACTTTCGGCGGACCGTCATTAAGCAATACGAGCGCCCGGCGACGCTCAGTACGTTCACTTGTCTGGCACCGGAAAAGTAAGTATGACTGTCGTTCCTTCGTCGAGCTTGCTCTGGATTTCAATACCTGCATGCATGGCATCCATTTCGATTTTCATCATATACAATCCCAATCCCTTGCCTTCTGCCACGGAGTTCAGCCTTGAAAACGGTTTAAAGAGCTTGTCGCGCTGTTTTTCACAATCAAACCCGATTCCATTGTCAAAGACGATCACTTGCAACTCGTTCCGCGAAGTCCTGGATTGGATCCGGATCTCAGGATCTTTCCTGCGATCGGCGTATTTGATGCTGTTACTGATCACATTATAAAAAACCGAATGCACATACGGCTCGATGCCATGAACGCGCGCGTTCGGGTCGACTTGACTGATCACTTTAATTTGTTTGGCCGCGATCTCATCTTTGAAAGCTTCAAGGACTTTGGTGAGCACCCGTTGAATTGAAACGGTTTCGAAGGTCTCCGTTACACTTTTTTTAATCTGCAGGATCAAGGAAATATCGCGGATGATCTCGTCAAGGTCCTCCGCACATTTTTCAATGCGCCTCACCACCTCCAGGTTAAATGGGTCCGAGAGATTTTCCTGGTTGAAGATGCTCGTAAGTCCCAGCAGCCGGGCGACAGGGGACCGCAGGTTGTGTGCTGTCATAAAGGCGAATTGCTGCAACTGGATATTGTGGTCGATCAGTTCCTGGTTGGCGACCGAGAGCTGATGCGTTCGCTCGTCGACTTTTTGCTCCAGGTCCGATTTTGCTTCCTCGAGCTGCTTGTTCTGATGCTGGATCGTTTCTTGTTGCCTTAGCAACTGGTCTCGCTGCTCGGCGAGAAGGTCGTTCATGGTCTTAAGCTTCCCCATTTGCATGGAAATTTCATCCATCTGCGACGTGATCTCCTCATTCTGGACCGTGATTTCCTCGTTCTTGGCGGCGATCTCGCGGGTGCGTTCGATGACCTTCATCTCAAGTACCTCCTTTTCCCGAATGAGTCGCCGGTTGTACAGACGCACCATGCCGACTGTCAGCAAGCCGGCGGCGATCGCGTACAGCAGGTAGGCCAAGGGTTGCCGATACCAGGCAGCTTTTACGTGGAAGTCGTAGCGTGCGGGCTCGCTCCAGTCGAATCCACCGGCCTGCCGCGCCCGGATCTCCAGCGTGTAGGTTCCGTTCGGAAGGTTGCTCAGGGTCACCTTCTCGTCTTTTCGCAGCGCAATCCACCGGTCACTGTTATAGCCCGACAGGCGGTAAGCGAATTGCACTGTCTCTGCGGGATAACTCAGGCAAATGGGATCGAAGGCGATCGTGCTGTTGTAACTGAAACTGTTGCCTGTGAATTCCCGGCCCGCCGCATCGCGGACTGAGGCCACGATCGGTTTGTTTGTCTCGCTTTGTGCAAGCGCTTCGGGACTGGAAATAAACATGCCTTCGCGCGTGCCAACCCAGATGATGCCCCCGGGTTTTTGCCGCAACGAACGGTAGCTGATGAAATTTGTGGCCAGCCCGGCCCGTTGATCGTAGATGCGATAGCGCCCCTGGTCGTATCGTACAACTCCACGGCTATCGGTACCAAACCATACCGCTCCGTCATCGGCCACCAGAACACCCACCGCTTCGTTTTCCTCGAGCTCGTCGAACCATATTTTTTCTGTTCGGCCATTGCGCTGACGCAAAAGGCCCGCGGTCGATGCCAGCCAAAACGTCGAGTCTTCGGCGATGCCGACTTCGTGTACCTCGAAGTTGTCCCCATAATCAAAGTCCATTCTGCCGCTGAGGTTGATAAAATTCATGTTCACCGGGTCCAGTGCGTACAGAAAAGAGTGTTCCCCGATGCCCGAAAAATACAACGTGCCGTCTGTGGATTCTTTGGCGGATAACATACGGCTTTTGAATCCAGCCTCTTCACCATAGGCGATCACATCAAGGTTGCGGGTGATCTTGAGCGTGCCGGTAATCGGCGTGTGGCTCGGCGCCTGCTGAACCCATAAGTCACCGCGTCGGTCGACATATAAATTAAAAATCGTCCCGCCGCGTGCCGACAGATCCGCTGCTTGATTCAACCTTCGGTTCTCGTAATAGAAAATACGGCTATCGACAGTGGCAATCCATAACCTGCCTTCGTGGTAGGCAACTGCCGATTGTGTCTGGGGCAAGCCGATGTCGGCCACCTTCCCGCCGTATTCGTTGTTGCCCGTCTCTTCTACCTCATACAAAACACTTTCGGCATCCAGGTAGACATTGCTGCCTTCCCCGAAAACAGCCTGCTCGAAGGTCACCATCGGGATATCGTGGGTGATGCGTTTAAATGGCCTCGGCTTCAGCAACCACAAATCAGATCCTGTGCCTGCCCATATGTTCTTATTGGCAGCGCAGAACACGGCAGTCGCTCCCGGGAAGGGGAGTTCTGCCGTTCGGTGGGGTTCGTTGCCATTGAGAATTTTTCTGAATGAATATTTTCCGTCGCGTTTGTGACCGAGCCAAAGGCCGGCGGCCTCGGTTGCAACGAGGGGATCGCCATCGAAAAATGTGAGCGATGTGAACTCAACACCGACCGGCAATCCGGATACGTCCAGGTCAACCAAGGTGTCGTTGACAATCTGCCGGAGAGTGGTACCATCGAGAACCAGTATGCTTTCACCCGTGCTCATCGCATGTTTCAGCCTGCTCAATTTTCCGCCTAAGTTCCGCGGCCCGGAGAATTGCTCGCGCGCTGTGTCCCACGTGTAGCTTAGGCCTGCGCTGGTCAGCAGTCGGATCTCTTGTTCATGAGTAAGCAAAACACCATCACTATTCGGTACATCACCCTCAACTGCATTTGCCTTTATAAGACGCCGGTCTTTCAGCATAAAAGGCCCGGCATCGGTCAGCATCAGCAATATTCCGTTGCCCGTGTCTACAAGGTGTGATATCGATCTGATTCGTACGGGGACGTTGGTCAACGCAAAGGCGACGGTATCGGGCGGCGAATGATCTCGAAGGGATATGAGCCGGTCTCCGGCGGTTGCAACCGCGCCGCCTTCCACCTCAAAAATACCGGTAAAGTTTCCGGAAACCATCTTCCGCGCCGACCGCCCGTCGTACCGCAGGAGCCCCCGGTCGGTTGCCAGCCACACATATCCAAAGCGGTCCTCGTGAATGGCGTTTAACGTGTACGCGAACGGTTTGGATTTTTTTGAATGTGATGAAACGTGAAAAACCTGCGCCGCGCAGAAGACCTGGCAAAGCACGAGCAGGACAATCAAAACAGAAAGCAGGGTTCTGTTCATCGGGCTAGTTTGGGCTCAATTTTCAATATAAACAAAGGAACGTTCTAAAACGAATTACACGATTTTGGTCTTGCGCGCATTTCCGCCGTCGATCAAATTGCATGTTTACGTTTACATTTAGAAAAATTTTATCAGCATGTACACGAAGCGATATTTTAACTTTGGTATTCTCTATTTCATTTCCTGGCGCATGATCCTGTGGTCGCTGTTCACAGGTGTGGTAGCGGTGTCGGTGTACGAGTTCCTTGAATGGAGATGGGTTGCGATCCCCTGGCTGCCGGTGTCACTGATCGGTACGGCGGTTGCGTTTTATGTCGGGTTCAAGAACAACCAGTCATATGATCGCGGCTGGGAGGCGCGGAAGATCTGGGGCGGATTTGTCAACCTTAGTCGTTCCTTTGCGGCCTCCGCGCGGGCCTTTGTCACCGACGAGTTTGCAAAGGGCGCTGTCTCTCGCGAAACGGTTTCAACCGAGATCCGGACCCTGGTCTACAGGCACCTGGCATGGCTGCATGCGGTCAAACATTCGATGCGTCAACGCACATCGTGGGAACACAAGCAGACCGCGTCGAACAGGCAGCGCCGGTATTTTGAAAAACGGATCGACTTTTCTTCATTGGAAAATGACCTCGCCCAATATTTATCGACCGAGGACCTGTCCTGGATCAAGACCCGTAAGAATACTTCCACCCAACTGCTTGACCGGCAATCACAACATTTGATGCAATTGAAACAACGCGGCCTGCTCGATGACTTCCGCCACATGGAGTTGCAACGGATCATTACCGAACTGTACGCCGAACAAGGTCGTAGTGAGCGGATTAAAAATTCGCCGTTGCCAAGGCAGTACTCGACCTCCAGCGCAATCTTCATCATCCTATTTACTTTGTTGCTGCCATTTGGGATGCTTGCCGAATTTGAGAAGATCGGAGAAGGGCTGATTTGGCTGATGGTACCGTTTAACCTGATTGTTTCCTGGGTTTTTTCCTTGATGGAGTACACCGGAGATTACAGCGAGAATCCGTTCGAAGGCTTGATCAACGACGTGCCGATCTTTACGATTGTGCGCAACATTGAGGTTGATTTAAGGGAGATGCTCGGCGAGAAAGAATTGCCTGAAAAGCTTCAGCCTGTATATGATGTGCTTTTCTGACCCAGGAAAATGAACTTTCCAGCAGTGCGCTTCTGATCAGATCCAGTTTTGATGTTTCGCTCGTAAATGCAGTTGGAATTCAGGTATTTGAGTCCTTTGTCACCGACAAATTTGTGAAATGTTAGGACATGTTTATATTTAATATTAGATTTAATCACGGAATCTTGTTGACCGGCGTGAAGAGTAGAAAATTCGGTTCCATTCCCCTCGTTCAGGTTTCTCTAAGCACACCCATAGGGGAGAATTGAGTGGTTTTGATCTATCCCAGGAAAATTCTGTCGGGAAATAATGGTAACCAAGCTTACCATCGTTTGCCGAAAGTTATATATGTATCTTAAAACGAACCTCATATGAAAACACGTCGAACCCTATTAACAGTACTTTTCGTTCAGATCGCCCTGATCGCAGCGGCCCAGAATATTAAACGCGTTGACGCCAATACAGCCAACGGCGCACCGTATACCAGCATCCAGGCTGCCCATGATGCCGCCACCGCAGGCGATACCATTCATGTGGTGGGAGCAGCTTCCGGCTATGCAGGCGCCACCCTGACAAAACGCCTCGTGATCATCGGCCCCGGCTATTTCCTGGGAGAAAACGATGACACCCAAGTCAACAAGTCCGCGGCGCGTGTCACAAGCGCCATCCGGTGTTCGGCGGGCTCGTCAGGCACTTTCATAATGGGCCTCCACTTTGACTTTACAGGTTCCGTGATCCAGATTGACGGCACAGTTGACAACATTGTCATTAAAAGAAACCTCCTCGGCGGGCAGGTCATGCTGAATTACACGAATGGGATCAACAGCAACATCACCATTCAGCAAAATTATTTTTCGGGTAACCCGGTGTCAAACAGCTACAATTATGCAAACAATAATGTCTTTCTGCTGAATAACTATATCGGTGGATACATTGAAGGCCTGGCCGGCTCCTACATGCAAGTGACAAACAATGTGATCAATACTTCGGGTACGTATGCGTTTTATCCCAGCGATCCGATCAGTGGTTCGCTGATCAAAAATAACATCATCAGAGTAACCGGTGGAAGCCCTACCTCGAACGTGGGCGTTTCCAACGACTTCCGGAACAACATTTCCAACATAACGGCTTACGATACAACCAATAACAATCAGACCGGTGTGGACCTTGCAACTGTTTTTGTTGCCGATCCGGTTGTGGTCAACCCCACGCCGTATTCGACGGACAGTCGCTGGCAATTGAAACCCGGCTCGCCGGCACTGAATGCCGGAGCATCGGGTGAAGACTGTGGAATGTTCGGAGGCCTTGACCCGTATGTGCTTTCCGGCCTGCCGCCTATTCCGGCAATTTACGAGCTTACGGCTCCGTCAACAGCTACACAATCCGGGGGTTTGAACGTCACGATCAAGGCGAAGTCGCATCAGTAGCCAGGTGAAACATCTGGTGTTGCCGCCGGCAACATGATATCAAATTATCATTAAACTGATGCGTGAAATGAAGAACCTCATTATAATCGTGGCTTTCTGTTTGTGTGCCAGTGCGCGGCTATTCGCGCAGCAAATCTCACAAATAGAATACTACGTTGATAACATCGACCCGGGTTTCGGCCAGGCCACACAGGTCTCTTTCACTCCGGGGGCTTCTGTAGTCGCTTCTTTTAACGTTGATGTGGGCGCGCTTTCGGGTGGTTTGCATTTTCTGAACGTGCGTGTTCGTGAGAACGAAAACTGGAGCCTAACCCATTGTGTGTCCTTTTATTCCATTTCTGCTGAAACACCGTACATCTCAAAGCTCGAGTATTTTATTGACACCGATCCTGGCTTCGGGGCGGGGGTTGACGTGCCCATCACTCCGGATTCGGTACTGAACACGGGATTTGTTGTCAATACAACCGCGGTTGCGCCAGGTGCGCACACGTTGTACGTGCGCGCGGCGGAACCCAATGGAACATGGAGCCTGTCTTACGCGATGCCCTTCATCGTTGTAGGGGCCGGCACGGTGAACAACATCACCGCCATGGAATACTTCTTTAACACGGACCCTGGATTTGGAAACGGCACGCCCGTTTCGTTTACCCCGGGCACTTCCATCAACGAAAGTTTTGTTGTGAGCACCGCCTCGCTTCCGACCGGTATCCACACATTGAATCTTCGGACCAGGGATTCCGGCGGACAATGGAGCCACACGCTTTCAACACCCATGATCAACATTGCAACGGGAAATGCGAATGTCTCAAAGCTCGAGTACTTCTTTGACACCGATCCAGGTTTTGGAGCAGCTACCGATGTCACGATTACGCCGGGTACGAACGTAAACACCAGCTTTTTCGCAGATGCCTCATCGCTTTCGCCTGGCGTGCATACACTCAACATCCGAACCATGGATGAGGCCGGGGCGTGGAGCTTGACCTACGCCCGTCCCATCATCGTCGTGTCGGCGGCTAGCCCTAACGTTACCGAGTTGGAATATTTCTTCGATGTCGATCCCGGGTTCGGCAACGCCGCCGCCGTCGCAATTACGCCGGGTCCGATGATCGACCAAAATTTCATCGTTGACGCTTCCGGCCTGACCAACGGCATTCACACGCTGAACGTCCGGTCAAAAGATGCTTCCGGCAGTTGGACATTGACTCACAGCATGCCCGTAATTATCGGCACAACCGGAACTTCAAACGTCGTTCAGGCGGAATATTTCTTCGATACTGATCCGGGATTCGGTTTGGCAACACAGGTTCCGATCACCCCGGGAGCGGACGTCGCCACAACTTTCGCGGCAGACGTTTCAAGCCTTTCACCGGGCATCCATACTTTTAACATGCGCACGCGCGATGCGACTGGAGGCTGGAGTCTTACTCAGGCCCTTGCATTCGCCAAGATCAATGGATCCGCTCCGGACCTCACCGATATTGAATATTACTTCGACACGGATCCGGGCTTTGGCAATGGAATGGCTGTCGCGTTCACGCCGGGAACCCTGGTGAATACCGCCGTCACCGCTGATGTCTCTGCACTCACGCCAGGCCTGCACACATTGTTTATTCGCGCGAAGGATGCCGCTGGCAGCTGGAGCGTCCTTCAGAGCCACGCATTCCTAATCAGGAAGGATATTTCGAACATTGTCGCTTTCGAATACGCAATCGACACAGATCCGGGCGTGGGCAATGGCACCATCGTGAACGTCACCGCGACGCCAACCCTTTCGCAACCGGTTCTCATCCCGCTGAACAGCGTTTTGGAAGGACCTCATAAGATATTTTTCCGGACAAAAACCGCAAACGGAGCCTGGAGCCTTACGCAAACATTGGAGGTCGACGTTTGTAACGTCGACGTTGTTGCGCCCACCGTCACGAACATTACTACAAACAGCTTTCGAATTCACTGGGATTCGGTCGCTACCGCCACATCTTACAGGCTTGATGTGTCAGCAGACAGCTTCGCTTCGTTTGTCGCGGGTTATGAAGACCTCCAGGTCAACGACACCACGGTGCTTGTCAGCGGCCTGATGGCGGATGTCAATTACCAATTCCGGTTAAGAACGCAGGGCTATTGCTTATCAGTCAATTCAGACACCTTGTCTGTAACGACCTACGGTAAGACGCACCCGCTCGACTCTGCGATCCTTGTTCAGCTATACAACAACACTGGAGGTGCAACGTGGGTCAACGCAGCGAACTGGATGAGCGCGCCGGCTGCGTCCTGGCATGGCATCACGGTGGATGGAACGCGCGTGCGGAGCATCGTGCTGCCATCGAATGGATTGACCGGCAACATGCCGGCATCGCTGGCCGACCTGGATAGCCTCAACACACTTGACGTAAGCGGGAACCAGCTCACAGGTGTTCCCAACCTCAGTGCAATAACCGATCTCGGAACCTTGAATGTAGCCAATAACCGACTGACGTTTGAAGATCTGGAGCCGAACGCAGGGGTCCCGGACTTCACATATTCACCACAGGCTCTTGTCGGCGCTGAAGATACGCTTGTCTATAATGAGGGAGATACCATTATTGTATCCCGAACTGTGGGCGGGACGGCCAACGTTTACCAATGGCAGATCAACACCGGCGACGTCGCCGGCCAGACGACAAATACCCTGAACAAAATTGCTACACTCGACGACAATGGCTCGTGGAGATTGCGGGTCACCAATACAACCATCACCGGCCTGGAGCTGTTCACTGCCCCGGTCACGATCACGGTGCTTCAGCTCGGTATCAAAGGTGATTCACTTGCACTGGTCTCATTGTACAATTCTACCGGTGGGCCCGCCTGGACAACGAGGACCAACTGGCTGACTGGTAATGTTGCGACATGGCATGGTGTAACCGTTGATGGAACGGATGTGATCGGGCTCGACCTCTCGGGCAATAACCTCCAGGGTGTTCCCAATGACTCACTGGCAAGGCTTTTTGATATCAAGACAATCGATCTTTCCAATAATAAGCTTACGGGCTTACCGGACCTGACCGGCCTGGATTCACTCGGGTCTCTTGACGTATCCGGCAACCGTCTCCAGTTTGCGCCCCTCGAATTGAACATGGGCATTACGAACTTTACGTATGCGAATCAGCAACCCATTGGCGTGCCGGACAGCGTATTTGTGCAGGTGCACGCCCCTTACTCCATGAATGCAGTCGTAAGCGGGGCGAACAATTCATATCAGTGGAAGTTTGAAGGCACATCTATTCCGGATGGAACATTGTCATCTTTCGAGATTGCTGAAGCGGGGCGTAGTGACATGGGCGAATATCTTTGCGAGATCACTAATAGCCTGGTGCCAGGACTTACGATCACAACCGCGCCCTTAACAGTGTTTGTCGTGGCCGATATGACGGGTAAACTGTACGCTACCGCTGGCGAGGCTGCGACTGCGGGGACCGTAACCTTGTTCCGAATTACCGGCACAGGAGGGTATGATACACTGTTAAAGAAGGACATAACAAATACCGGCGATTATCTCTTTGAAGACATAGTCCTTGATGAATATCAGATTTTGGGTTTTGCCGACAGGGACGTTTATCCCCGGGCGCTCCCTACCTATTACACCAACACACTATATTGGGAGGAAGCTGATACTGTGTTTCTCGAAGACAATACAACGGGACTCGACATTATCACTCAGCTCGAACCAACCGGCCAGCCAACCGGGCAAGGCGTGATCAGTGGCACCGTGATAGACAATGACCATCCGCACCCGCATCCCGACGGCAGGACGAACGCGCCAAAACGCGTAAAAAATGCTGCGGTCAGCGCGCGGAAAGTTGAAAGCACCGGACGCGGGAAAGAGGAAGTGCTGACACTTGCCGTCTACGGGTTTACCGACGAGAACGGGGAGTTTGAGTTTACCAACCTGCCGCAGGCCGAATACAGGATGAACGTTCAATACCCCGGATTCCCGATGGACGAAACATCCACGATCGATATTACCGTAGGATCGGCGCTGGAAGCCGAGAAGAAGATTGAAGCGGAAGTCGCTGAAGGCAAGATCGCGGTGCGTGTTTTGGTAGTAACGAGTATCTGGTCTCTTGAAAATTATCCGGCCGAAGTGTTTCCCAACCCGGCAAAATCTCTTGCACGCATCCGGTTTAAAGGACCCGCGGCAAACCGAAATATCCAAATGACCGACGTTACCAGCCGGAGTATCTTGCAACAGAATGCCAACGCGGCAGAGGTGACGCTCGATCTGAGCAATTTAGCCGACGGGATCTACCTGATCAACATTGAGGAGGATGGTGTGAGGAAGAAAACCCTAAGGCTCGAGATCCATTGACAAAACCGGCCCCGCATGAGCGGACTATATAAAAAAGGACAGGCGTGAACCTGTCCTTTTGTTTTGGTGCAATAAAGATTGCCATCACATGTTTTCCATTGCATTTTTCAGTTTCGCGATCTGCGATCTCCGGAATTCTTCAAAACTTTTTGTGACGGTCGAATCGCTTTTGATAAAATCTGCCAGATGTTGGTGCGCCGCCGAGGTGTGCCTGCTTAGGATCGAATCCAGTTTTTCGGGTTTCCGGAAGACCATATAGTAGAAGTAGTCATTGGGTTGTGTCCGCTGTTCCAGTGCCGCCACCTGCGACTTCTCTTCCGCCGAATACACACTGTCGCGGGACATCGCGTAAAATTGTGAGACAATATTCCAGTCAGTTCCCTGGATCTGTTGCTTAATGCCAGACTGATCCAGTTCTTTAAGAGCAAGGGCGAACTGAGTTGTTTCATAAAACGCCGTATCGCAGAATATCGAAATCAGGGAGTCGATGGAAGCGGCTTCCGCCGGATCGAGCTGTTTGTCGGTACCGGTGAATTCGGACCGGTAAGCTTCGAGCGGGTGGCCGAATATCTGCACCGTGATTTGTTTTTCAAGCAAAAGAGAAAAGAATTTCGACAACGTTTCCTCCGAATTCTTCTTGGCGATCCCAAGCAGATCGGCCTGAAGTGCCTGTTGCTCCAGGTCGTCGAGGCATTCGGTTTTCAATTGCTGGACTTTCAGCAGCATCGAGCGTTCGTCGGTGTATTTCTTGTAGTTTTGACCGATTACCAGATATTCGAAGCCTTTGATCTTCTCCTTCGGAATAAACCACGGGTTGATTGACTTGCTGAGGATTTTCGGCCGGTGCCTGATGAGGAGGATACGGTTCTTGTCCTGGAGGTATTTCAGATGATCGGCGCTGAAATCGCTGAAGTCGATCCCTGCCTTTACCCATCCCCGCGCCATCAAAACAAGCTGGTTGCGATCCTGCATTTTGCTTTCTTTACGCGTGAATCCATATTCGTCTTCGACAACAGATTCGAGGGCCACGGCCGATATAAATGACGAGGGCGCATTCGCGAACTTGTTTTGCTCGTAGAGGTGGTGGATCACACTGATCCTTGGCCGCGTCAATATCCAGGGCAGCTCCTTGCGGACGTTTTCGGTGCGCAGAAGCGCGTCAATGGCGTGATCCAGGACTTTTTCTTTTTTTTCAATTCTAACACGGTTCAGGAAGCTGGTCAATTTTTGTTTATAGAGGTCGCCGGGGGAAACTTTCTTGTCGGATTGGTAGATCCGCTTAAGCTCGGCAATGATGGCGGTTTCCATATCGCGGATGGCCTGTTTCTTATTGTCGAGTTCATTCACTACAGAATCGACGATTTTTTGGTTGGATGATTTGATCACCTCACCGTAATACTCGGCCGAATAGAGTTGGCCGATCGCGCGGATATTTTCCACCATCGTGGCCGTCTGTTGCATCCGCAGCTTGCGCATCTTGATAATATCGAAAGGATCGAACCAGCAAAAGGCGATGACAGCGATGACCACCAGGATGATCTGGAGCAAAAGGTTGAAGTATTTTGTCAGGAAGATCATTGGCTTGTCAGTTTCAGTTCCTGCGCCGAAATCGGTACCTGTTCAATGAAATCACCGGTCTTAAAAGTGACGTAGATCTCGGTAAAGCCGAGGTTGGCGAGCAGTTTTTCCATCATTTGGCGCGTATTGCGCTCAGCGGCCTCGCGTATTCCCATGTGGGGCAGTAGCCTGCGGATCTCCAACTCTGCCTTGCGGTAGAGCTCCTCGTGTTTTTCCAGCGAGATTGTATTGGCGAACGCATTCGAGGTGATGGAGTAGTCGATCTCGTATTTATCGAACGGATAAATAAAGTCCACGACGCGGACCGGGGGAAGCTGCACCGAAATTTTGTTGTGATCGATATCGATGTCTTCGGGCTTGATCTCGTCCAGATCGATGCCGGCTTTGACCGTGGCTTGCGTACGGGCTGCAAAATACGCCTCATTGACCGGTATGATGCCAAGAAATTCAAGCTTCTGCGTGGCGAACACCATCTTTGTCATTCGAACTTCGGTCGTGGCCAGGCGCGCGGCCGCCTTGACTTTTCCCAGGGCCAGGGAACGCTTTTGCTCCTTGCATCCGCTGCTGAAAAGAACGAGCGTCATCAGCACGATCGCCACCGGGGGTAAAGTCAATGCCTTAGCCTTTCGCGTGGACGTCATAAAATTCGTTTTGGACCGGTGTATTGTTTTGTTGCAGGATCTTTTTGGCATCCGATGCCGCGCCGTTCTGCGGCAGGTGGTTCATTGGAGTCGGCTCATGTTTTGTTTCCGAAGCCGTTTCTTTCTTTTCCTTTTGGAGGATCTCCAGCGACTTGGTGCCAAAATAAAATGCGATCATCATCAGGAAAGCTTTCTTGAAGAAATCGAAGTTGTCGATTAAGAGCTCATTGTCTTTCAGGCGGTCACCGAAGCTGAGCGCTGCAATCGTCATTGCCGTTCCGCCGATAAGCAGGGTGAGTGCAACGGTCCCCCTGACGGTTCCGGGAGGCAATCCGAGTGTTTCTTCCTTGTGCGGGTTGTCCACCGGCTCTTCTTCTGTAATGGCGGGATTGACCCCTTTTTCTTTGCGGAATCTGGTCCAGTCGTCTTCAGACCATCCGTAATTGATGTTGTAAAAGTACAGCGCCCACGCGTAGTACGCGATCAGGGTGATGAGCCAGCTGACGATAATGGATACGGTCAGGCTCTTAAAAAAAGACTCGCCGTTGATCCCGTGTACGATCGCGGTAGTGATGGCCAGAAGCGCAAAAAATCCGATGGCGGACCAGATCAGGATATTGCGGTGAATGTAACTTTTCTCGTGTTCCATAATTTGCTCTTTTATCAGGCGGCATTGATGTGTTGAATCCATTTTTCGTCTTTGACGACGATTCTTACTTTTTTTCCCTCGTTAAGTGCCCCCGCGACCGTGTTATAGAGACGCTCAAATGTCCGTGCGGAGTTTGTCAGGTATGTTTTCGGATCTGAAACCGAAACGCTGTCGGAAACCAGTATGCATCCTTCCGTGTGCATATAATTTCCTCCCACGTGGATATAGATATATTTGAATTCGGGCACATTCTGAAGTTCGAGGTGATATTTGAACCAACCCGGATACCGTTTTCGGTACTCTAGTGTCTTTTGGGATTCCTCGGGGCGGAACCGGATCTCATAAACGCCAGCGGGGATCCGCGTCTCCTTCCGGACCTTAGCCTGCCGGAAAGTGTCTTCGAGGGTCACGCAGAAATATTTGTTGTCGATGTAGAGTAGCCCAAGGGTTGTCTGGCCGTCGTCCGAGTAGCGCAGCAGTGTCAGGGTCACGCCCGCGAAGTTGTCCTTGGGTACTTCGGCCCGCGTGTCGGCAACGCGTCCGTTTTCATTCTTTTTGGGGGATGTCCCCAAGCCCGGGACCTGCCGTGCGGGGGGTCCGGACCCGGTCGGAGCGGTTATAGCGCCCGGCGCCGCTGCAAGTTTCAGTCCAGAGGAGATTTTTTCGAATAATCCTTTCACCCCCTTGATGATCACACCAGCGAAGCCGACCGCGTACATCCAGTATTCATTGAAAAGGTCTGGATTGATGACCAGGAGAATGAGGATAAACGTGACCAACGCGGTCAAGAGGAGTATGATAAACCTGCCCATAATTACTGACCCAGGTAACCTTTATTGACCCAACCGGTGATCTCGGTCTTCACTTTGTACCACCCGTTATGCTCTTCAAGAACGACCACCTTTTGGCCTTGTGGAAGCGGCTTGGCGACGGGCGGAAAGTTGACCCCGGCGCCTTCGCGGATATTAAGTTTGTCCTCCATAACGACCAGTGGTTGCGCTGGCAAAGAGTCCACATCGCGCTGGGCCAGGAGCCGTTGACGAAAACGGTCGAGGGGAAATGCGGGGCCCGGGTCCGTTTTGCGGCCAGGGGAGATCTCCTCATGACCGAGGATATCCTTGATGCGGTATTTTGCGATTAAAGCCAGGCAGATCTTTTCGCAAACATCGATTTGTTGCTGGGTGAATTCGTGCCAGTATCTTGGAGACGACTCGTTGCGGTGAACGCCTGTATATACTTCATCCTCCGGGTAAATGCCTTTAAACCAACTCACGAACTTGTTTCCTTCTTTGGTGAGCGGTCCGGCGTTATCGAGCTCTATGCCGATCGAAAACTGGTTGAAGCCCTTGCGTCCTCCGTAGCTGCTCAGCCCGGCATGCCAGGTCACTTTGTCAAACGGCGCCAGTTGGTAAACCGTGCCGTCCCGTCCGATAACAAGATGCGCCGAAGCCTGCACCGTCGGGTCGGCGAGATATTTTGCTGAAGAAACGGCATCCTTCCCGGCAGTGTAGTGGATCACTATGGTGTCGGGCGGTTGTTTGAAGACATCCTTGTTTTTGTCGGCGCGATATGCCGTGATCACCGGTTCGCCGGCGAGCTCGTGATTGTTGTCGATCGAGTAGCTCATAGTGGGGTTAGGGGTTTACTGTATTTTCCGATTCCGCCAATGGTTTCGAAAAATCAAAACCCACCATCCGGATATTTCGATTCCGGACAATGGGCTCCTTCATAAATATACGGGATAATCTGTGAAAAAAGAAAACATCCATCCATAAAAATACCAGGCGATTTGTGTTACAACGGCCATCATATGCGCCTGAGGATAATCTGCTCGTGGACAATCCATTTTAATGCTTTTGCGGGATGCCGGCGGGCGCGCTTCGCGTCAGCAGCTCGTGATAGTAGGAGGCAACTTCGTGATAGGGAAACCGGTCCGTGACCCGCCCTTTTGAAGGGAAAGAGCGCCGGTCGCGAAGCGCGGCCAGCACTTGTGGAGATTCCCAGAATCCGCAATTATAAAGCACAGCAAGCTCGCTGACGGAAAAGCCGCGACGGCCATATTCCATCAACCTGACAAACGCGGCCAGGTAACACGATTGGTAATACAACGTTTCCATCCGCCGGACGCGCTCGCACCGGATCATTTTTTCATCCTTGAAGGGGTAGGAGGTGAGAAATGCAAAATCCGCAAGGTCATTTGCGCCGATTTCCATTTCCAGCTTTTCAATGAAACTGACCTTCATTTGAAAATAACCGATTGAAAAATCCGAATAGTCGGCGCCCATCTCGCAATAGAACAACTTCATGGCAGCGGTTTCCATCACATCATACCAAACCATATAATGACCGACTTCGGGCGCGACAATGCTGAACGTCCGGACAGGGTCTAACCGGAAATGGCGAAATGTAGAGTCAAGGGTTTTGTGATTCGCCAGAAAGAATTCCACTGCAGCCCGCGACTCTGCGCCATAGCAATCGCGATAGCTCTGACCGCACACAGTATGCGCGGCGATGACGAGCAGACACGCGATGTGTTTTTTCACGATTTTGAGTAGTGAATGTAGATCGTTCTGTCCTTGACCGTCAACCATGAGAAGCAGTCTTTTTCAGGATTGTACATCAGGCTGAATCCCCTCGTGTGGACGGGTTGTCCATCGACAAAGATCGTCCCGTTACGCTCGTATGCAATGTGTTTGGAGTCTTTGGTGATGTGCAGCGGTTCGTAAGCATCACCGGAGGCGGGAGGACCGGGACGTCCGCTGCTTATATAGTATTCGTATTTCTCCCCCGCTTTAGTGCGGACAAAAAATTCGTTGCTGTCATGGACAAATCCATACGGGCCATTGATGTAGAATCCGGATGCGATCTCCACCGGCGGCACATGCTGCTGCCTTTTGCCATTCAGGTATACGGAGCCCTGCAAATCGATGGCCACATAGTTCTTTCCGCTGGCGTCGATCTTGTACCCGGCCACGTCCGGCACCGCTTTTACGTCGTGCCAGTACAAGTCGGCGCCCCGCTTGCTGAGCGGGCTATCTCTTTCCCCCGAAGGCCCGAGCACCACAGAGTCACCGATGGCGAAGTATTTGTAAACGTTGCCAGACACCGTGTAGTCGTACTTGAGATACGCGCGAACGGTACCGTTGTTGGTGACAAAAAAAGGAGTGCCGATATCAAGTTCTTTGTATGGCCCATACTCCTTGCCGTCGATGTTTGCGAACCACGCGCCCTGACGCGATGCACGGAAACCGAAATGAGCGCCCGGCAAGGCATCGGGATTTGGCGGAGAAAACTCGTAGCTGCGGTAAACGTCCACGACGCCATCGTACGGTCCATACAGTTTTTGCCGGTCGAGGACAAGCTGGTACCACTTACCATTCGACTTGACTGCCCAGTCGAACAGGCTTGAATTCGATTCGGTGAAACCGACAAGTTCGAAAGGGCCGAATTCTTTCCCGTCATAAAGGATAAAATGACCGGTAGGACGTTGCAGGAACAGCAGGTGTGCGATCCGGTTGTTGCCGATGAGTAGCCGGTGTTCATCCCGGTAAATAATCCGTTCGTTTTCCTTCAATGTATAGAGCGCCGATGAGTCCGAATTCTGGCCGTGGGTCTGAAGGAAACAAAACGCGTACAAAACGAGGGGAAAATATTTTTTCGAAAACATCGCGGGGTTAGCAGTTATTACAATGGAATTTAATAACTTTTATCTAGCCTTTCCCCATGAGCCGTATATTATTTTCATTGGTCCTGTGTGCGCATCTCTGCCATTCGCAATCGAACCTGAAGATAGTCGTTCCTGCAAATCACAGCAGACCGGTCACAGCCCTGACTCTTTCGCCCGATGACCGTTTCCTTTTCTCCGGTTCCTCCGACAGGCTTGTTAAGCTCTGGAGTGTAGAGACCGGCAAACTGCTCAAGACCTATGACGAGATCGCGTCTACCGTACGCGGAATTCACGTGTCGTCGTCGGGCAAATATTTCGTCACGATCGGGGCGGGCCTGGACGGTTTGATCCGGGATGTGTCCGGCGGCCAGGTGCTGGATTCCATCAAGGTGTATTATAACAAACCAGTCATTCCGATGAAAAATGACGAAGGTTTTTATTGGCTTGGGGAAACGAAAAAGATCAACCATTGGAAACCTGGCTCGCGCGCTGCTGAAATTGATCCGCGTTCTTTCGTCAAAATCGAGCTTTCTGCCGATGGGGCATACCTGCTCGCACTGGCGGCGTCGGGAGACGACGATTTCTATTACGACGATTTTACATTCAGTGACCCATTGATGGCTGTGCTGTTCAACACCAGGACGGGTGTTGCCAAACAATTGCGGAAGGTTAAAGGCGCGTCCGGCAAACAACTGGGTTTTTCTTCCGATGGTAAAACTGCATTCGTCGGTGACGACGGCAATACGGTTTATGCATTCTCAACCGTCACCGCCCAGTCTCTTGGCGCGGCCCGCAATCTGATCTTCATAGATGAATTTCAAACTTCGGCGACCTCGAACGCGATCAGGGTTAAGTGCTATGACGGGTGGAAAATCTGGGATTTTGCCAAGGGCACTGTCAAAAATGAATCTGCCGGCGACGCCGTGGTTTTTTTGAATGCAGTGACAAAGTTCGACCTGATCGGTGCGCTGATCCCGCGTCGGCTTTACGATAGTCTTTCAAATTTCGGCGACTGGGCATTTTCCGCTGAGCCATATCCTGCGGATACAAGCCGCGTCGTCGTGCCATGGTCTGCAACCCGGTATGATCCGGAAAAATACAGGTCCTTGTCGGACTACCTCACGATCGCGGTTGATCGAAAGAATCAACGGCCGTTGTACGTGCCTGGAGAGATCGCCGTTCCATTTAATCGTTCGGCCCGTCTCGCGAGTGCGGTCGGGTCACGGATTATCCTAACGAACCTTGAAACGGGCAAGCCTGAAAAAATTCTGCATGGCCTCGATCTTCACCCATCCGCTTCTATCAGTTTTTCGCGCGATAACCGGTACTTGACTTACGGCGGACGGAAGGTCAGCGTGTGGGACTTGCAAACAGGAAAGGCCTCATACATTCCTTCCGATTCCGGAGCCTTCGTCACGTTCGGTCCGGCCAACACGCTTGTCGCGGGATCCAATGGCAAGATCGAATTTTTCGATGCGCGGTCCGGCAAGGTGCTTCACTCGATTTTGTCTGCTCCTGACCTTGCCTTCGGCGCGGTGACCGATATTCAGATCAGCGGTGACTCCAGGCACCTGCTGTGGCGGGATCAGGGCAAGAATACGTTCACGAAAAAGATGAACTGGAACGAGCTGACGTTTTATCCCCAATACAAACAGCTGAATTCCACATTAACGGTGTCGATCGCCGGCACGCAGGGCGCTTTCCGGCAGGAGGAATTTCCCGGAACGGTCAGCTACGCTTTCAGCGGCAACGGGAGTAATTTGCTCGGAGGTGTTATGGTTTGTCCGGATGCTTTCTATCGGGTTTCTGTCTTTCAATCGGATGCCATTACGCAGTCAAATGCGCCACAGGCCCTTCTATATCCCAATGGTTTCCGCAATAGTGACACGAGGGGATTTTCCACCAGAATGCCCGTCAAGATTTCCGCCTCGGCAGATTCAAAATATGCCATCGCCATTGCGCCATTCCCGAAAACTGGTCGCTATGGGCCGCGTAACGAACAAGTCCTTTATTTCCTGGCGTTGGACCAGGAGCGCATGCCCGGATTCACTTCCAATGTGAAGTGGATGGCGGCGTCTTTGGCCGGCCTGGATGTAGCGGGGTATTCAACCTCCGCCAAGCACATTACCATCAAACCGCTGGATTGTTCTTTTCATCCCTCCGAGCCATTGTTTGCCGTCAGCGATCAAACGAATCTGATAAGAACGTTTTCGGCGCCGGATTATTCCGAGCTTAAGCCCTTTGTGGGCCACAACGACCAGGTGGTTGCGATGGCATTCTCCTCCGACGGAAAGTGGCTGGCGTCTGCCAGCAGAGACAACACTGTCAAGATTTGGGATGTGGCGTCGCGCAAGGAGCTTGCCTCCCTGATCACGTTCGGGGATGAGGAATGGGTCGTGTTGCATGCATCGGGGCTGTTCGATGCGTCCGCCGGTGCGATGGCGCAGATCTATTTCACCTCCGGCACACAGACAATCGGGCTGGAACAGATCAAAGAAAGATTTTATGAGCCGAATCTTATCCGCAAGATTCTTGGAGGAGAAACACTCCGCAGCGTCTCGGGGCTCGAACGCATTGACCTGTTCCCCGGTATCGAAGCCATCCTCGACACGGTCAAGGCACAGTTAACGATACGGCTACAGGATCAGGGGGGCGGGATCGGAAAAACCTCGCTGTTTATCAACGGCAAGGAAGCCATCGAGGACATTCGCAGTTTTGCGGCTGCCGGCCGGAAGGGTGAGAAAGAATCTTTAACAGTCGACATCGACTTATCTTCAAACAAGCACCTGGTTTGGGGTGACCTCAATTTCATCGGCGTCAAGTCACACAATGAGGCTGGCTACCTGGCAAGTCCGGTGCACCGGATATTTTATACGGCCCCTGCCAAAACAAAAATGCTTCAGGCCTACACCCCACACTTGTATGGTCTTATTGTGGGGGTTTCCGACTATGAAAACGACCAGCTTGATTTGAAGTATTCCTCCAAGGATGCAACCGATTTCCACACAGCGTTGTTGGCGGCGGGCAGGAGGTTGTTTGAGGAACGTATTCACATCACCCTGTTGCATTCGGAATCGGACGCCGGATCCAACAAACCGCTAAAGCGCAACATTATCGATGCCCTCGAGTCCATTGCCGCCAAAGCGCAGCCGAACGATGTGCTGGTGATGTACTTTTCGGGACATGGAACCAGCCAAAGCGGCGAGGATTCGGACTTTCTCTACCTCACCCCTGAGGCGCGCGGGTTCACGTTCTCGGATCCTGTTATTCGAGAAAGCTCTTCGATTTCCGGCAGCGAGCTCACGGGCTATCTCAAATCGATCCTGGCCCAAAAACAGGTACTGATCTTTGACGCTTGCGCCTCCGGCAAAGTCGTTGATAACATGCTGGCTAAACGTGATGTTCCATCAAGCACGTTGCGCGCCCTCGAGCGCATGAAAGACCGGGCGGGGACTTACATTCTCACTGGCTGCGCGGCGGATGCCGTGAGCTACGAGGCCACGCAGTTCGGGCAGGGATTGCTGACATACAGCGTCCTGAGCGGCATTCGTGGTGGTGCGCTTCGTGAAGACCGCTACTTGGATGTGCTGAAGCTGTTCAACTACGCGAAGGAGGAAGTGCCCAAACTTGCGGGCCACGTCGGGGGTATTCAGGAGCCAAAAGTATTCAGCCCCTACGGCGCCGAGTCGTTTGACCTGGGCATCATCGAGGCTGCAGACCGGAAGTTGATCCCGCTGACCGAAGCCAAGCCATTTTTCGTTCGGTCCTCCTTCCAGAATGAGACCAAGATGCGCGACGACCTCGGTGTCGGCAAGTTGATCGATGAAGGCTTTTCAGAGCTCGCAAACCAGGGCAAGGCGGCACCCATCATTTTCCTGGACACCTTCGAATTCCCGGGATCATACACGGTAACAGGAAGATACCAGAATGACGAGAATGGCTTTTCGGTAAAATTCATTCTGTATAAGAATGATGTCGAAGTGCGGTCATTCGAGCGAAAATACGATGGTTACGACCCCACCGGGCTGCGCAAGGATGTGATCGCCCTTGTTGTCGGAAATTTGCCCTCTTATTGATAACACGGGCAGGGAGCCGCGTACATGTCCTCGAAACGTGGATCCACTGCCCAGGTTCCGTCTTTGCGCAGCAACCCGTAAAGTCCATTCTTTTTCACCGGCGTTACATCCCATTCGAATGGATGATATTCTTCGAATTCGAATGGGATTACAGTTTCACCTTTGAGGTTGACATATCCTGCTTTGCCTTTACCGTTGAAAAATCCGACAAGCCCGTTAAAGTACATTGGCGGCGCGGCGCGGTACTCTGTGGTGGAAAGATTAGTTTTAGAAATCACGTCGCCATCGCGGTCGATAAAGCTCCAGAGACCGTCCTGCTCCACGGCGGCCACGTTGTTAAAGAAGGGGTGCACCACATTCGCCTGATAACTTAGCGGGCTTGATGCACTGGCCAACCCGGCAGCGAACATCACGGTGTCGGCATAGGCTGCAAGTCCCGGCGACTCACCCTCGTCTTTAAATTGAAATGCCAGCACGCCTTCCCGGAATCTTGCGTAGTGGTCGGGGAATGTGATTGAGTATAACGGGATCGTTCGCCCGGATGCCACGTGCGCGGCCTGGAACTCTTCGCCGTAAACATCCTCCAGCACGATCGCTCCGTTTTGAACCATGGGCCACGCCCCTTCACTGTAGCGGCCGGATTTGTCGACCGTACCCGGCAGCACTACGGAAGGCTCGTCGGTGCAATCATTCTCAAGCACCACTTCACCATTGAGACCGTAAACGATCGGGCACAATCGCTGATAGAGTGCTTTTGAAGATTTTGAAGTGAAGACGACGCCGCCGATCACAAATCCTTCTTTAACCACTGAAAGGTACTCATGCTGCAAAGGTATTTTGATATTTCCCTGCTGGTCAATGACACCCCACTTACCCGATTTGCGCACCGTGATAAAGCCATCCGGCGCATACTCGATCGCGTCGTCGTATTGGGGAGCCACGACAAACTCTCCGCGTAAATTGATAATACCAAACTTCTTGTTTTTTCGAACTACTGCCGTGCCTTTGTAAAACGGCCCCGCGGCATCGAATGTTGGGGGAATGACATAGTTCCCTTTCTCATCGATATATCCGAACGGTTTTCCTTTTTCCTTTGCAGCAATGAGCAGTTGTGCCGACGCCGTCGCAGATAGAAAAATCAACAACAAAAAGAGTAACGCTTTCATTTGGTGGGGTTCGCCAGCCTAAGATCGATGTTTTCCACCGCTTATGAAAGCCACACCTTCATTTTTGTACGACATGCGCGCTATGTGTGCGTGTTTGCAGGACGGTGGAAAACTAAGTATCCATTTAACAGAATCATCATATCAAGCTTGCTTAATTTGCTATCAAGCAAGGACAGAAGAACCCGCGGAAGATGTTCCGACAGACAGCGAAAACTTATTCCTTGAGGAAAAAATCTGCGATAAGACATACGATGACCGTCACAAATCCGCGCGATATCGAATGGGCGTTAAGAGGCCATCCGCGACGGGCTTTCTGCTTTTTATTGGATACTTGCATGTTTTAATATGCACACGGGCTTATATACGGCCTACATTTCTATTTTTGAGCCGGTGAAATATTTTGATCTATTTCCATGGAACTCGACCTTTTTCTTAATTCGTGGGGACACCGTACCTGCCGGATATTGCTATTCTCTTCATTTGTACTGATCGCTTTGGTCTTAGTCCCCTTGCGCGCGGCCTCCCAACTTCGATCTGGGCCGGATCCGGCGCAATATGTGAATCCGTTTATCGGAACGCACAAGATGGGTCATACCTATCCGGGCGCTACGGTTCCCTTTGGTATGGTGCAACTCAGTCCCGAAACAGACACGATTCCTTATGAGGCCGATGGCCGCTACAACCCGGTGGTGTACAAATATTGCGCGGGATACCAGTATGATGATCCGACGATCGTCGGATTTACCCACACGCATTTCAGTGGTACGGGTCATTCCGACCTGGGTGATTTTCTCATCATGCCATCCACAGGACGACTTCAGTTAAATCCGGGGACCGAGCGGGATCCGCGTAGCGGTTTCCGGTCTGCTTTTTCGCACGCGACGGAAGAGGCGGAGCCCGGGTACTATGCGGTGACCCTGAACGACAATAATATCCGCGCCGAGCTTACGGCCACAACGCGCGTTGGTTTTCATCAGTATACGTTTCCGGATTCCGCTGCAGCCCACATCATTCTGGACTTGATGTATGGGATCTATAACTATGAGGACAAAAATGTCTGGACGTTTGTTCGCGTCGAGAATGATACGCTCGTCACCGGGTACCGGCAGACCACAGGTTGGGCCAGAACACGCACGGTGTACTTTGCAATGACCTTTTCAAAGCCGTTCCGGAGTTATGGCACAAAGGATTTTTCAAGACCTAAAGTATATAAGGGATTCTGGAGGAAGTTTGATCAGACCACAAACTTCCCCGACATCGCGGGAGAAAAAATCCGGATGCATTTTGATTTTGCCACCACCCCTGGGGAAAAAATCCGGATCAAGTTTGCGCTTTCTTCAGTCAGCATGCCCGGAGCTCTCGCAAACCTGCAACAGGAGATCCCGCACTGGGATTTTGATGAGGTCAGAAAAAAGGCGCGCGACTCCTGGAATGATGAGTTGAGGAAAATAGAAGTGACGACCGTCAGCAGGAACGA
>DASPNN010000719.1:0-2654 GCA_035626495.1 Chryseosolibacter sp. | reverse complement strand
TCAACTGTCACTCCTCGGAATTCATACTTACAACCAGAAGGGTATGCGCGCACTGCTCACATGAATATGTTATGCATTACTGCCCTTTGCCTGGTTTGTGCTAGTCCGATCGTCGCACAGATAGATGTCCCAAGCAAACTTGGCCCGTTTCAGGAAATACCACGCATCTCCAATCCCTTGCGCGATCCTTTTAATTTCAACTCGACGCCAACACCCGTCGCCGTTGATATGGATGGCGACGGAAAAAAAGACATAGTATTGGCTGATTACTACGGCGCAGAAGGATTTCACTACTTGCATAATGTGAGTACGGCTTCAACGATTCAGTTCACTCGTATTCAATATTGGAATAATCCGTTTGAATACGGTACATTTCCTTTAGGTTCTACCCCCGCCTTTACCGATATGGACGGCGATAACGACCCCGACATGCTTCTCGGAGCGGAGGATGGAACGTTTCGATATTATCGCAGAAATGCTGAATACACAAATCCTTTCTCACCGCAAACCGGTGCTTGGAATAGCGCGACGAAGGCAGGCAACCCAATGAACGGCATTGATCTCGGTAGTTTCACCAGTCCGGTATTCAATGACTTCGACAACGATGGTGATAACGACCTCATCATCGGATCTTCCTACCTGCCAGCCAATAAATCGATTCATTACTTTATCAACGACGGGCATGGAAACTTCACACCTGGCGCATTGAGCGGAATCAATCCGAATCTCGCACAAGTAACTCCTTCCTTACTTGATGTGGACGACGATGGAGACAACGATATCGTGATCGGCGCAGCAGATGGAAATCTATATTACTTTAAACGCGTCGGCGAAACATCTTTCGAAGAACAAACGGGTCCTAACAATCCTTTCAGCGGAATCAATCGTGGAATTGGCAGCTCACCAACGACCGCCGATTTTGACAATGACGGTGACGATGATCTGATCTTCGGCGCACAAAATATTGACCTCGACATTTTCTATCTGGAAAATAAAGGCGCCGGTGTCTTCGAAGAGAAAGTAAGCTTTGATAATCCTTTCGGGGGCGTTGCGGTCAGGTCTGATTCTTCCCCCTATCTGACTGACCTTGATAACGACGGCGACCTCGATATAATCATCGGCAACAGCCAGCACTACATGAAATACCTCAGGAACGACAACGGCTCGTTCGTTGAACTTTCTTCTCATCCTTTCTCTGGGTTAACCGTTACCGACTTGTTCACACCGAGTTTTGTGGATATCGATGGCGATGGCGACAAGGATATGGTCGGCAGTGTCCATAACGGTACAACATCGCTGGTGTATTTTAAAAATGACGGAGGTACATTTGTTGAACAGCCTGCAGGTACTCTTTACTCAGGTTCCATCTCTACGGAAGAAGGTCATGCCGATTTCGCCGATATCGATAATGATGGGGACTACGACTTCTTTATCTCTGACGGATTCTCCAGCTGGGAGCTGAGTTATACGTTTGTCCGCTTTTTTAAAAATACAGGAACCCCACAAACGCCGGTATTTACCGAAATGACGGGCGCACAAAATCCATTGAACCAGGTAGAAGAAGAGTTTGTTCTCCTTCCAAGGCTTCTGGACATCGATCATGACGGCGACCTCGACGCCGTAATCGGCGAAGGCGGAGATGTGATTGAAATATCTGACGGCAATGAATTTTCCTACTACGAAAACATCGGAACTCCGGACGCACCGAATTTCCGTTACCGCGGGGACTTGATGCCGCAAGGAGATAATCCGTTTGAACCCGCACCAGCCTTTGGAGATTTTGACAATGACGGTGACCTGGACATCTTCGTTGGCGACAATCGCGGTAAAATTTCATATTATCAGAATACAAATTATCCTGCCGTCACGCAGATGACCGCAGAACCGTTGACAGTTACGGTTGGGGCCGCGGCGACCACAATTGATGCACTTTTAACCATCTCCGATCCAGACAACGATTCAATCGTATTTGCAGAAGTAATCGTGGAAGCATATGTACCTGCACAAGACGAACTTACGTTCTCCACTATCCCGAAAATTGCAGTTTCGCACAACACATCTACGGGGGTGCTGACGTTCAGAGGCAAAGCGTCAATAGCAGAGTATCAGGAGGTTTTGAGAACAGTGAAATTCCGGACGATAGCAGAGCCCTCTTCCGGAAGAGCAAAGTCTGGGCCATTGGCCGTGACCAGCCGGATAGTAACCTTCCGGGTGGTGGATGCTGACGGAACCAACACCACAGCAGCATCGAGAACACTCAACTTAATTACAGGCCAGCCTCCGGTCTTCAATGACCACGCGGTTTCCGTTGCGGCAACGCACGCAATCGACATCGACCTGACTACCTTGATCACTGACCCTGATAATGATATCGACCTGACAACCTTAACTATCGTGCACCAACCCAACAGCGGCGCGGTGACTGCTATCAGCTCGAGTGGCCTGTTAACAGTGAACTACAATGGACTGGCTTTCGCCGGGACAGAAACCATGACCGTTCGTGTTTGCGATGCCGATAATTCCTGTGATGAGAATACCATCGCCATAACCGTAACAAACTCTTCTCCGGTATTTACAGATCACAGTGTCGCGCTGCCTTACGCAGAACAAACCAGCATCGATGTTTCCGCCCTTATCAGCGACAATGAAAACAA
>DASPNN010000718.1:0-2471 GCA_035626495.1 Chryseosolibacter sp. | reverse complement strand
TTTCGTAGTCAACGCGAGATCCTGGCCGAGTTAAAGCAATTGCACGCTGAATAGATCTCCACTTAAAACAATCATTATGTTTAGCAGATTTATTCAACGGCCCGTTCTGGCCATAGCCATATCGCTTGCCATCATCTTCCTCGGGATCCTGGCGATCAATACACGACCTATTTCGCAGTTCCCTGAAATCGCTCCGCCACGTGTAAACATCTTTATCGCATATCCCGGCTCAAGCGCCGACGTGCTGGTAAACTCTACGCTCGTTCCGCTGGAGAGGGCGATCAATGGGGTGCAAGGCATGCAGTATATCATCTCTGATGCGACCAGTGCCGGAGAAGCAACGATCCAGATTGTATTTGAACCGGGCACCGATGCCAATGCTGCTGTTGTAAACGTAAAAACGAGAGTAGATCAGGTGATGAACAATTTACCACCGCTCGTGCAACGCGAAGGTGTGATCATTACACCGATACAGCCCAGCATGCTGATGTATGTCAACTTGTACAGCACCGACAAGCATGCCGATGAAAAGTTTTTATACAACTTCGCCAGCGTTCACATCCTTCCCGAACTCCAGCGCATTAGCGGAATGGGGCGCGCTCAGATATTGGGTAGCCGTCAGTTTGCCATGCGCATATGGCTGAAGCCTGACCGGATGCGTGCCTACAACATCTCCACCGAAGAAGTGATGAAGGCAATGGAAGAGCAAAGCGTGATCGGAAGACCCGGCAGGTTAGGACAGGCTTCAGGAAAAACGCCGCAATCACTTGAATTTGTTCTCACGTATAAAGGCCGTTTCAATAAACCCGAGGAGTACGGAGACATCATTGTTAAAGCAAATCCCGATGGCGAGATCCTCAAACTAAAGGACGTCGCCGATGTTGAGCTCGGCAGCGAATTCTTCGACATCTACTCCAACAAAGACGGACACCCATCCGCTTCCATCGTGCTGAAACAAAACTTCGGAAGCAATGCAAGCAAAGTAATTGCAGGCGTTAAGGAAAAATTGAAGGAACTCGAGAAAGATTTTCCTCCGGGCATGACGTACGAGATCAACTACGATGTTTCAAAATTTGTGAATGCGTCTATCGAAAAGGTAATGCATACACTGGTTGAAGCATTCGCCCTGGTGGCGTTGGTTGTTTTTATTTTCCTTGGAGACTGGCGATCGACATTGATCCCGACCATTGCCGTTCCGGTCTCGCTCATAGGCGCGTTCGTGTTCATGCAGCTCTTCGGCCTAACAATCAACCTGATCACACTGTTTGCGCTGGTGCTTGCCATCGGTATTGTGGTAGATGACGCGATTGTAGTGGTAGAAGCGGTTCACGCGAAAATGCATGAAGAACATCTGTCGCCGTACAAGGCTGTAAAGAAGGTTCTCGGTGAGATCAGCGGCGCTATTATCGCCATCACGCTTATCATGACAGCTGTATTTGTACCAGTAGCCTTCATGACGGGTCCTGTAGGAATGTTCTACAGACAGTTTTCCATTACCATGGCGAGCGCTATTGTACTGTCTGGTGTTGTAGCCCTTACACTTACTCCGGTTTTGTGTGCCATGATCTTAAAGAACACTCACGGAAAGCCTAAGCGTAAAACGCCTGTATCGATGTTTTTGGACTGGTTCAATCGCAAGTTTGATTCCGCTACCGGAAGATATACCCGGTTGCTTGAAAAAATTGCGAACCGGAGAGTTGTCACATTCGGAATGCTGATCCTTTTTGCTTGTGGAATTTTCGCTGTCGACAAATCGCTTCCTGCAGGTTTCATTCCCAACGAAGATCAGGGTATGATATACGCCATCATTCAAACACCTCCGGGAAGTACGTTGGAAAGAACGAATGATGTATCCAGAAAACTTCAGCAGATCGCAGAAGAAGTAGACGGAATTCAATCGGTGTCGTCGCTGGCGGGTTATGAAGTTCTCACCGAGGGTCGCGGCTCCAACGCCGGAACCTGTATCATCAACTTAAAAGACTGGTCAGAGCGCCATCATTCCGTCCACGAAATTATTGAAGAGCTGGAGGAGAAAACCAAAAACCTCGGAGCAGTCGTTGAATTCTTCGAGCCCCCTGCTGTTCCCGGTTACGGATCGTCTGATGGATTTTCATTGCGTTTACTCGACAAAGGCAGCACGATCGACTACCAGGAGTTTGATAAAGTGAATAGTGAATTTATGCACGCACTTGGAGAACGAAAGGAGTTGACCGGACTCTTCACATTCTTCGCCGCCAACTATCCACAGTACGAACTGATCATCGACAACGAGCTCGCCATGCAGAAAGGTGTCTCGATCGGCAAAGCAATGGAAAATCTCGATATCCTTATCGGAAGTACATATGAACAAGGTTTCGTGCGGTTCAGAACATTTTACAAAGTATATACCCAGGCCGCACCCGAGTATCGAAAACTGCCGTCGGACATTCTGAATTTGTTCATAAAGAATGATCATGGGGAAATGGTCCCTT
>DASPNN010000717.1:0-2724 GCA_035626495.1 Chryseosolibacter sp. | reverse complement strand
TTTTGTAACCGGATGGATCGGGCAAACATATGGCTTACGGCCATATCCTTTTTACCTGGGGATTTTTCTCGCGCTGGCCGGCTTGGTGACGAGCGCTGTCTTCGTTCGTGACACGCACAAACATGTGGCACTTGAATCCGGCAACAGCCCCCTCCCGAAACTTCGTTCTGTATTTTGGCAAACGACCTGGAAACACAAGGAACTTGGTTCGATTACGCAAGCCGGACTGGTCAACAATCTGAACGACGGTATGGTATGGGGACTTTTTCCGCTGATACTCGTGTCGAAGGGTTTTAATCTCACCGACACCGGAGTGATCGTAGCCACGTATCCCGCGGTGTGGGGACTTGGCCAACTCTTCACCGGACCGCTTGCCGACATGTATTGCAAGAAAAAATTGTTGTTCCTGGGCATGCTTCTCCAGGGGATCGCGCTTGTGACAACCTTGGAAGCAGAGAGCTTTTATGCGTTCATTGGCCTTTCAGCGTTGTTGGGAATAGGGACGGCCATCGTGTATCCGACGTTTCTGGCTGCAGTGTCTGAACATACTCATCCGCAGCAGCGTGCGCACGCGATTGGTATCTTCCGCCTGTGGCGTGATTCCGGCTATGCGTTTGGCGCAATCCTCACCGGGTTGATTGCAGACCGGTTTGGCCTGGAAGCTCCCGTTATTGCCATTGGCCTGCTGACCATCGTGTCGGCGCTCATCGTCCGCCACCGGATGTTGTGCCCGCCTTTGCGACGGTTCAAAGAATCGGGGGAGATCCGATCCGCCGCGCTCGAATGATGATTTTTTGCTTACTTAGCGCCCGCCATTTATATGCGTAAACGTGAGCCGACCTTTATCCCCGCTTATCACCGGAATTTTGTTTGCTGTTCTCTGGGCTTCCGCCTCGGTGGCGGGCAAATTCGGACTGTTCTCGGTTGAACCCCTCGTGCTTTTCAATTTGCGTTTTTTTGGCGCCGGCCTTGTCCTTCTTATTTATGTTTATGGTGTTCAGCGTGAGAGGCTGCCCCGCGACCGCGAATGGGGACAGCTTTCTATGTTCGGCGCGCTCAATACTACCCTCTACCT
Source organism: Chryseosolibacter sp. (assembly GCA_035626495.1). GTDB lineage: Bacteria > Bacteroidota > Bacteroidia > Cytophagales > Cyclobacteriaceae > Chryseosolibacter. Next base: position 1,649 of record DASPNN010000717.1, on the reverse strand, counting down.
CGGTCTTTTCGTGCTTGCACTCAATGAAGTGACCCCGGGCATCACGACACTCGCGGTAGCACTGAACCCGTTGTTTATCAGCGTTTTTTCCGCAGTGTGGTCGAAGCGGAAGGTTGTGCTGCGCGAGTGGATCGGAATCGTGCTCGGCATCGGTGGCGTGTTTGTGGCAGCTTATCCTCACCTGGAAACGAACTACGCCTCGATTGCAGGACTCGTTTTGCTCGGCCTTAGCCAGGTTACCTATTCGGCGGGGGCGGTGTATTATGCGGATGTGAATTGGCGGCTTTCGCGAACAAGCATTAATGCGTGGCAAGTCTTTATCGGCGGCCTTCTGATGTTGCCTGTTACGTTTTTGATGCACGAAAAAGAGAACACGTTCGATCTAAGGTTTTTTCTATCCCTTATCTGGCTGATTCTGCCAGTCTCTGTCGTCGCGGTTCAGCTTTGGCTGAGGCTTCTCAAGGCGGACGCAGTCCGGGCCTCGATGTGGCTCTATCTCTGTCCTGTGTTCGGATTTTTTTATGCATCGGTCCTGGTGGGCGAGCCGCTGACAGTCAATACATTCGTGGGTACGGCATTCGTCCTGATTGCGCTGTATGTAGGACAAAACAAACCCGGTCCCGCAGAAAAGGCCGACCTTTTTCATGACCGGCCAAAAACCGGTGATGAATTGCGTTGACCCGTATTCGCCGATCAGGATGTTCTACAATGTCGGGGAATGATTTTTTCAGCCCTCACCCGGGCTCGGTTTCGTCATGCGCAGATTGCTTTTGCTTTTGGTTGTTAGCGCCGTCCTATCTTGCGAGGATGGTCATGAACGTGCGACGGGGCAACTCCACCAGTACCAGGTTTTGCCACAAGAGACGGGCAACATCGCCAATTCCCCGGAAGCTCATTATTGCTACCTGGACACGCGCGCAGCGGGCATTGGGAAACTCCTTGTGTTTTTGGGAGGCACCGATTCATACCCGCGGCATTATCAACTATTTTCGAAAACTGCCGCGGCCCTTGGATATCACGTCATAAACGTCAACTATGTCAATGAACAACCGGTTTCAAAATGTTTTCAGGCTGAAGACGAGACGTGCTTTGCGAGGTTTCATGAAGAGGTGCTATTTGGCGGCGCGGGCAGTGAGGTTATTGAAATCGACCCGGCCAATTCAGTGACTAGCCGCATCCTGGCTTTGCTTGCTTACCTGGATCTCCACCATCCGGAGCAGGGATGGAACCAGTTTTATATTTCCGGTGCATTGAACTATGGGAAGGTTGCGCTCGCCGGTCACTCTCAGGGGGGAGGACATGCCGCATACCTCGCGCAAAAATATTCAACGGATCGCGTGATCCTGTTCGCTGCTCCGAATGATTATTCGGAAAAATACGGGCGTCCGGCGCCGTGGTGTCAATCAGAATTTGAGACTTTACGGACGCGTTTCTTTGGCCTCTTGCACGCGCGTGACGAAATTGCCTCTCCAAGTTACCAATACGCGATCTGGAATGCGATCGGCCTGCTTACCGCTGCCGACACAACTTCCGCCGACGGCTCGGGGTTTTCGAATGCGCAGGGCCTTGTCACCGATCTCGATCCGAATCCGGACGCGGTTCCGCGACTTAAGCACAACGTGCCTGTCAGGGATAACGCAATCCCACAC
>DASPNN010000716.1:0-6024 GCA_035626495.1 Chryseosolibacter sp. | reverse complement strand
CGAAAGCGGACCGTAACTATGAAAAAATACCGCCGCGCCCTTCCGAACCGATCCAGGCCCCCATGCAATATGATTTCAAGTCATTTGCCTTCCGTACCCGGCAGGTGAATCCTGTACTGCGGCCCTTGAGAGTCAAGAGTGAAGAGGTGTCGCGGGTTTATGGAGGGTACCTCAGCGCGGGCTATGGCAATTACGCATCGCCATACGTGGAAGGATTCATAAACTCGCGCAGAGACAAAAACAAGCTGATCGGGGCCCACGGATTATTCAGTGGTTCGGATAAAGGCCCCGTCGATGAACAGAACTCTGGCAGCGGCCTGTCAAAAGTTTCAATCTATGGCAAGACGTTTAACGAGTACGTCAGCCTGTCCGGCGACGTGGGCTTTGAAAACAGAACAACACATTTTTATGGTTACCCCGACGGCACTTCCGTCGAAGCAAAGGACATCAAGCAGGCTTATAACCAGTTTAAGATGAAAGGGGAAATCGCGAACGCCAAAGCGTCGTCATTCGGATATAACCTCGCAGCCGGGTTCAGCTACCTGGCCGACAAGTTTGATGCTACAGAGTCGGAGATCGATCTTGACTTTGCATCCAGGTATCATATCAGTGACGATTCAGGGCTGGGACTTTCTGCCGGGTATTACCTGATAAACAGAAAGGATGCCCTCTTCGAGGCGGCCCCACGCAGTCTGTTTTTTGTCAACCCGCGTTATGAGTTCTATCCGATGGCCGATCTGAAAGTGAGCGCAGGCATGATCGCTGCGATCGAAAACGACACAATCGACAACAAGAACGTCCATGCGTATCCGGATCTGAAAGTCTCTTATCCCGTCAGCCCTTCCGTCGAATTGGTCGGCGCATTCACAGGAGGCATCGAGAAAGTCTCTCTCCAGACATTGTCGAACGAAAACATCTGGATCGGGGCTAATATCCCGATCTTCCACACCAACAAGGCCTACGATCTGCAAGCCGCTCTCCATACACGAATCGGCAACAGAGTGAGCCTGAACGGAGGGTTCTCGATCGCCGGACTGAAGAACTGGTATTTCTTCGTCAATTCGACGGCTGACCAGTCCAGGTTCGCGCCTGTATATGAGACAGGGGAGACGGTCCGGTCGAATTTCTTTGCTTCAATCGGATTTGCTCACGAGGAGTATGTTAACATCCTGGTTCGGGGCGACCTGTTTAGCTACAATACCGACAAGATTGAGCAAGCATGGCATCGCCCAACGTACAAGGTAATGGCCGACGCGTCTTTCAATATTGCCCGGAAAGTATTGCTGGACCTCAGCATCATTTCACAAGGAGGCGTGAAAGCTTGGGACCCGGCGCTTGCGCAGACGGTCGAGCTTGCTCCGGCATTCGACCTCAACATCCGCACCGAGTATATGATCTCAAAATCGTTCTCGGTATTTGCCCAGTTGAACAACATCACCTCCAACAACTACCCGTTGTATCTCCATTATCCGGTGCGTGGCTTCCAGGCAATCGGAGGTCTCACTTGGTCCTTCTAAGGTCAACGATGTTTGTACGCCTGAAAAATTACATTATTTTTGTATGTCAAGACAATAGGTTAACCTTACCAACGTAACATGGCCCGCAAAAAAAATGCAAACGATGATCCGGATCAGCCAGACAATGCTGAGAATGGTGACGACACTTTTGGCTTACCTGAGATAGAATACGAACCATTGAAACGTGACGAACCGGTTCAAACTGAACAGACCACTGAACGGACAACGTACCAGTCACCGGAGCAACCGACCTACCGGGAACAAGTGCACACCGAATACACCAACACTTACGATTACGACGATGAAGGATCTTCACCCTGGCCGAAGATCTTTGCTGTGCTGGCGATCCTTGCACTCGCAGGTGCCGCATATTGGTATTTTGGGAAATACCAGCCCGCACAACGGGCTGAAAAAGAAAGACAAGAACTTGCCGAGAAAGAGGCACGCGAGAAGAAAGCCCGCGAGGAGCGGCTGGCAGCAGAGGAAAACGCCCGCCTTGACGCCGAGCGCCGCCGTGCTGACTCACTTGCCAACATCACAACAAAAGAAGGTTCAATCGAAACACTAAGTGACCGAACGCGACGTTACTACGTTGTTGTCGCCAGCGCCATCGACGGTGACCTGATCATGGACCACGCCAAGCGCCTGAGTGCAAAAGGAGTGAGCACCAAGATCATCCCTCCGTTCGGCAAGCACAAGTTTTACCGGCTCGCCATCGCTGAGGGCGATAACTACACAGATACACAGGCAACAGCCGACGGCATGAAAGCCGAATACGGTGAGGGCATTTGGGTAATCAGGTATTGACTTTTTGAGCCCTAATAATTTTTTCAACTTTAATGATACTACTACAGATCCTACAGGACACTGCTAGCATTCAAACCGCAGATCAATCAATCTCTATTCTCGACCTGGCTATGAAGGGCGGGGTGATGATGATACCGCTGGCCCTGCTGTTTGTCATTGCTGTTTACGTTTTTTTCGAGCGCCTTTTTACCATCAACAAGGCGGGCAAAGTGCCAGATTCGTTTATGCACAATATCCGCGATTACGTAACGCGCGGGGATATCAACAGCGCACGTGTCATGTGCCAGCAAAATGATTTTCCAATTGCACATATCATTGGAAAAGGGGTCAGGCGGATAGGCAAACCCATTGACCACATCGAGAAATCAATGGAAAATGTCGGACGACTCGAATTGTACAAGCTTGAAAAAAATCTGGTCATACTCACCATCATCGCCGGTGTGGCCCCGATGTTCGGATTTTTGGGAACCATCGCCGGAATGATCCAGACATTTTTCAATATTTCAATTACTTCAGACATTACCCTTGGGTCGATCGCCGGCGGCATCTACATTAAGATGGTCACATCTGCGACAGGGCTCATCATCGGTATCATGGCCTACATTGGGTACAGTTACCTGAACGCTCAGATCGATAAAGTTGTTAATCAAATGGAGTCGGCGAGCGCCGATTTCATCGATACACTTCACGCTCCGGTTAAATAAACCGTTATGAACCTGCGAAGCAAGCGTCATAAACGCCAGGCGGAATTCCACAATTCGGCATTGAACGATATCCTGTTCATACTGCTTCTATTTTTCCTGATCGTCTCTACACTCGCGAACCCTAATGTCATCAAGCTCCAGCTTCCGAAAGCGACCAGCAATACCAAAGCGCGTCAGACAGTTGTGGTCAGTATCACGCCGAAACACGAATATTTCGTCGGCACCAATAAGGTGCCGCTAAATCGGCTCCACGACTCTCTGAAGCCTGCGCTGGCCAACGAAAACCTCGAGCCGACCATTGTCATCAATGCCGAAAAGTCCGTACCGGTCGAAGACATTGTCAATGTCATGGAAATTGCCAATAAGCTTGGCGCAAAAGTTGTGTTAGCCACTAAAAAACCCGGTTAATCATGAACTTAAAGCAGGAAAAGGAAAACAGAATACGCGCCGGCTTGGCCACAGTCGCTGTTAGTTGCCTGGTCTTTCTTATCATGTTATTGACCGCCGCCTGGAGAACCGCCGGCGAGGGGCAGGGCGAGTACCCCGGCATTGAAGTGAATCTTGGGTATGATGACCAGGGCAGCGGCGACATCCAGCCCGACGCCGAAGTTGGCGACGAACAGGCTAAAGATACTGACAATCCGGCCGTCGATCCCCTTGAAGGTCAGCCAAAACAGGAAACCCCCGCGCCGACATCAGAACAGGAACAGCCCAGCACAACCACAGCCCAGTCAAATACACTCACCGATGCAAACAGTGACGTTGAAATAAAAGAAGAAACCAAAGATAAGCCCATTGAGAAACCGGTCGATAAAAAAGTGACCGACACCAAGGAAAAACCGGTTGAAACCAAAGTGACTGAACAACCCAAAGTCGACCAGACAGCGGTTTACCAAGGTAAATCTAAAGCTAACCCCACCACGAAGGGTGATGGTGAAGGCAAGCAGGGCGTCACTGGAAGCGAGGGCGATGACATCGGAAAGACCGGCGACAAAGGCGTTGAAGGTGGTGTTGAAGGTGCTGCGATTTATAAAGGCACGCCCGGGGGTGGAGACGGCGGAGACATTGTGCTGAATGGTTGGAGTTGGGACAACGTTGAAAAGCCAAAGGTTCCTCAAAATGAGACCGGCCGGGTGGTTTTCGAGATCGCAGTAGATGAAAATGGAGAGTTGATAAGCAGGCGAAAAATTTCCGGTACGGTAAGTCCGGCTGCAGAGCAGGCGTGTATCTCGGCCATCGAGAGGATCACTTTTACCCGTAAGCCCGGTGCAAATGTTCCGGCGGTAACTAAAGGAACTATCACCTACGTCATTCGCGCCCAATAATCCGCTACATGGAACAACGGTATGTCGAATTTCTGCAGGACGTACTTATCTCCGTTCACGAGAACATCCGCGAGTTGAAGGAACGCAAGACCTTTGCCGATCCCGAAGAGCTGCCACACATCGAAGGTAAATTGATTGCCTATCACGAGGTGCTTGCAATTCTGCGAATGAGCGCCGATGAGTTCAACATTCCGCGCAACCGGATCGGCATGTGATTTTAAAGTGATCACCGTTCTGCAACCGAAACCTTTTGTTTTCTGTGCGCCAATCTTCGACCTTTGCATTCCGGTTTTCACGAGCCAGCACCGGAATCAATGGTTGTTAGAAATTACCAGGAAGCAATCGACTATCTTTATCAGAATCTTCCCATGTTCCAGCGCGTTGGCGCGGCTGCACTGAAACCTGATCTGTCCAACACAATCGCCCTGTGTGGGATACTTGGAAATCCCCAGGCAAAATTCTCGTCGATTCACGTGGCCGGAACAAATGGCAAGGGCAGCACGTCGCACATGCTCGCCTCGGTGCTGCAGTCTTCCGGATATAAGACTGGCTTGTACACATCTCCGCATTTGAAGCGATTTACCGAGCGTATCAGAATCAATGGCGAGGAAATTCACGAAGACTTTGTCATTGATTTCATCAACCGTACTCATTTGGCGATTGAAAGGGTAAAGCCGTCTTTTTTCGAGATGACGGTCGCAATGGCGTTCGATTACTTTGCGTCGGAAGGGGTGGACATGGCAGTCATTGAAGTGGGACTGGGCGGTCGGCTGGACTCTACCAACGTCATTGATCCTGTGCTTTCCGTGATTACCAACATCGGATGGGATCACAAGGACCTGCTCGGCGATACATTGGTAGCCATCGCTTCGGAAAAAGCCGGGATCATCAAACAAGGAACACCGGTCGTTGTCAGCGAACGCCAGGGTGATGTACAGGAAGTGTTCATCGCCAAGGCATCGCGGGAGGGTGCGCCGCTGGTGTTTGCGTCCGATCACTATTCAGCTTCAGTCCGTGAAAAGAACAACGGGGTTACATGGTCGGTTTCCCACGATGGAAAACCCTTTATGAAGGACTTGCAGATTCCTTTGCACGGCTTGTATCAACGCAAGAATGTGCCTGGGGTGATCCAGGCTGTTGAGGTCTTGCGGAAAGTTGGTTTTTCGATCACCAACGAGGAACTGCGCCACGGACTCGAACATGTAATATCGCAGACGAATTTGAAAGGGCGATGGCAGATCCTGGGTGATGCGCCACGGGTGATTTGTGATACCGGCCATAATGTGGATGGAATTCGGGAGGTGATGTACCAGATCCGCCAGCAGAAATTTCGAGAGTTGCATATGGTCTGGGGGATGGTGAAAGAGAAAGAAGTTTCCGCGGTGTTTTCAATTTTGCCGAAAGGCGCAACCTACTATTTTTGCGAGGCGAAAATCCCGCGCGCGATGCCAGCATCTGGGCTCCACGAATATGCCACGGCAGCGGGTCTGCGGGGTGTGGTAATTCCCGATGTGAACAACGCGCTGAAAGCAGCATTGCGGGCAGCTTCACCCGATGACCTGATCTTCGTGGGAGGCAGTACATTCGTGGTGGCGGAGATCGAGGGACTCTAAACAGCAGCATAAGTGAAGCGAAAGCAGGAACGGTTCAGAATTATTGAGGAACGCGATA
>DASPNN010000715.1:0-2997 GCA_035626495.1 Chryseosolibacter sp. | reverse complement strand
TGGCCGGCCTTAATGACCGAGCTGGGCACTTCCATGGCGCGCAGGACATCGAATCCGTACCTGAGCGCGAACACGATTCCTTCCTGCGCAGCAGAGAAAAGATGGGCTTGCGTGTGGCGGTTAAAGTCCAGCCCTGAGATGGATGCATTGATCGTGCGGTTACCCAACACGCGTTCCGCCCCATTCCCGAAAGGCAATATTACCAAGCCGTGTGATCCCACTGGAACACCTGCAGCCAAGTCGTTCATCTGCGCATATTCATAAGCGGCGCCACCCGCGCGGACATTCTTCCTTAGCCAGCTGTTGGTGATGCCCGTTCCATTGATACAAAGCAATACCCCATTGGAGACAGATGTCGCGGTGTTATTAACATGCACAAAGGTGTTGACCCGTGACTGCGAGTCATAAGCGTTCTTATCGGTGACCGAATAAATAACCCCAGATGTTCCGGCTGTCGCCGCGGTTTCGCCCCGCTTGAGCACATTCAATGAAAAGGCGTTGTTGGGCTGATCGCCGGCACGGTAGGATACGGGAATACCCTGAGGCAGTCCGAGCTCCCCCGCGGCAGCCGGGGTCACCGTACCCTGGACAGAAAACACAGGTTTTCTCGGCGGAAGAATTTCCAACGGGATTTGATAGAAATCCAGCAGTTCGGCCGAAACCGACTTCGTCGTGTAGTCCCAGAAAATGCCTTCCGACAGCCCGGTGTCCGTGGTGACAATCTCGCCCGTCAGCCGCAGGGCGATATAATCCCCCGGCAGCATGGCTTTATGAATTTTTTCAAATGTGGACGGTTCATTTTCTTTTACCCAACGGAGTTTCGATGCGGTGAAGTTGCCAGGTGAATTGAGGAAGTGCCCAAGGCAGAATTGTTCTCCGAAAGCCCGGAGTGCCGTTTCCCCGATGGATACCGCGCGGCTGTCGCACCAGATAATCGATTGACGGAGTGGTTTGTGATCTTTGCCGACCACCACCAACCCGTGCATCTGATAAGAGATGCCGATCGCGCGTATGCGTGCAGCATTGACTTTTTTCACGCACTGGCTTATGCTGTTGCGGACATGTTGCCACCACAGATCGGGATCTTGTTCAGCCCACCCGGGCTGCAGTGCGAGCATGGCCATTTCTTCCGCAGGAGATTGTGCCGATGCCACCGGGCGTCCTGTCGCGACATCCACCACTGAGGCTTTTACCGAAGAGCTGCCGATGTCGAGACCTAACAGGAGTTCGCTCATGAAATCTAAATTTTCCGGACAATTATATTTACAAATAGTCAATTTGACTATATTTTTCCATTTTATTTTATAATTTGATGCGGCGTAAATATTGATGATGAGTTCAAAACATTCCAGCGAGATCATTGATGCCCTGTCAATCGACTGTGTGATTTTCGGATTTCGGCACGGCGAGCTGGATATTTTGCTTATCAAGCATGGCGAAGGTATCAGCAAAGGGCGGTGGGCTTTGCCGGGAGGATGGATCCAGTACAACGAAAGTGTTGACGCTGCGGCGGCGCGCCTGCTCAAGTCACTGACGGGTGTTTCTAATATTTACCTGGAACAGCTGCGCTGTTTCGGCGACGTGAACAGGTATCCCACGAAGCGGGTCATTACCATCTCCTATTATGCCCTGGTGAATGCCGATCATTACGATCTTCATCCAGGCTTCACGGCGTCGGATGCAAAATGGTTTAATCTTCACGAGGTTCCGTCGATGCCGTACGATCACAACGATATATTGGAGTTCGGGTTCAAATACCTCAAGCATAAGGTCAGGCACGAGCCGATCGGGTTCAATCTTCTGCCCAAGAAATTCACCCTGCACCAGATCCAGGAATTGTACGAGGCAATTCTGGAGCACGAGCTTGATAAGCCGAACTTTCGCCGCAAGCTGCTGAACATGAACTTGCTGGTCCCGTGCCAGGAGAAGCAGAAGGATGTTTCGCACCGGGCCGCCAACTTATACCGCTTTGACAAGAAGATTTATCATCAGCTTACGGAAAAAGGATTCGCCTTCGAGTTGTAGCGGCGGCCGGAAATAAATGCAGGAAGAATGCAAATAAAATTTCTTCATAAATTGAAAATTCTATATTTGAACGATTGATTTTGATAAACCTAACCAAGCCTACATATGAATGACCAAAACAGTAAGAGACTTTTTTACGGAAGCTGTTTCGCTCTGATTACAACAGCGTTCTCGTTCAGCATACGAGCGGGTATCCTGCCGCAGCTGGGTGAAAGTTTTAATCTCTCCGCCACACAGTTGGGCTTTATCAACCAAATGTGGTTCCTCGGGTTTCCGATCTCGATGGTGCTCGGTGGCATCTTTTACAGCAGCCTCGGCCCGAAAAGGATCATGATCTTTGCATTCTTCGCGCATACGGCAGGCATACTGCTAACAATTTACTCCGGTGGTTATGCCGGGCTTTTGATTTCAACGCTCCTGATTGGCCTCGGCAACGGCTGTACTGAAGCCGCGTGCAACCCGATGATCGCATCTGCCTATAGCGGAAAACTAATGAATACGCTGCTTAACCGTTTTCATATGTGGTTCCCAGGTGGTATTGTTCTTGGAAGTCTGATCTCGCTTGCAATGACGAAATGGGACCTGGGATGGGAAGCCCAGATTTGGATCATCCTGATCCCTACCATCATTTACGCCATTCTTTTCTATGGACAAGTGTTTCCAGCGCCGCGCAAGGAAAGCGCCTCTCTTGCTGTCAACCTTAAGGCTATGGGCACGCCGCTGTTCATCTTTATGTGCGCATGCATGACCCTTACTGCAATCTCGGAATTCGGTCCGACGCAATGGGCCCAGCTGATCCTTGCAAAAAGCGGAGCCGAACCTATGGTCATTCTGGCGCTGATCACCGGTTTGATGGCAGTCGGAAGATATTTCGGGGGCGAGTTCGTACACAAGTTCGACCAAACCGGCGTATTGCTCGGCGGTGCCATCTTCACGTTGCTCGGGATTTTCCTGCTGAGCACGCAGACCGGG
>DASPNN010000714.1:0-2502 GCA_035626495.1 Chryseosolibacter sp. | reverse complement strand
GCGGCGTTTCGGATCCCCTGTCGCTGCCCCGCAAAAAGCTTCAGGTTATAATAGTGGGTTGTCGCAAGACCCCATACCCGTTTTGATACCAGGGCCTCCAACACTGCCTGAGCGATTGCACCGCCGAAGTTCGGGTCGGTGCCGGACCCGAGCTCATCCATAAGAACCAGTGACGAGTCCGAGGCGTGCCTGATGAATGCAGCCATGTTTTGCAGGTGACTGCTATACGTGCTCAGATCATTTTCAATTGATTGCTGATCTCCGATGTCAAGAAGGATGTCATTAAACACCCCTACCCTGGAGCGATCAGACAACGGGATCAGGAACCCGCATTGGACCATGTATTGCAGAAGCCCGACTGTCTTTAATGTTACCGACTTGCCCCCGGCGTTTGGCCCCGACACGAGCAGGATCCGGTCGACCGGGTCAAGCTCCACGTTTAAGGGAACAACTGTGCGTTTTCCTTTCAAGCTTAAAAAAAGCAGCGGATGCCGTGCATTGTACCATACCATTTCGGGTCTCTGCCCGACGAGTGGCATCTCACACTCCGTTTCAAGACCAAATTTTGCCTTTGCTCGGATGAAGTCAACATGCCCGAGGAAATCGAATGCTTGTTCCAGCGCAGGCAGATGTCTCCGCATTTCATCGGTCAATTCCTTGAGGATGCGGAGGACTTCGCGCCTCTCGGCATGCTCGAGATCCCGGATTTCATTGTTGGTGTCCAGCATTTCCGCCGGCTCCATAAACACGGTTTGTCCGGTTGCGGATTCGTCGAGGATAAAACCTTTCACGCGCCGTTTGTGCTCGGCAAGGATCGGAATAACAAGCCTTCCCTCTCGAATGGTTGGCAGCGCGCCTTCAGGCACCCACTTCTCGGCTACGGCACTTCTGAAGAGCTGGTCAGCAAGGCGCCGAAGCTGGGCCTGTTCCTCCCGCAATCTCTTCCGGATCTTACCCAGGTCGGGACTGGCGGAATCGCGAACCTGACCGGCGTCATCGATTTTCGAGAAGATAATTTGGGGAATGTGCCGCGTTAGCCCGAGTGGGTCGGCAAGCAGAGACAACTGCGGATATACCTCTGCGTGCTTTTGAAGGAAATTTCTCGCGGCGATCACAGTTTCCATCGCGTTCCCAAGTTTGAGAAATTCGTCCGGGTCCAGGTAATTGCCTTCCAGCGCAATCTTACTCAGCCAATCATGTCCATCAAAAAAGTAACGGTCGGGGAAAGGCTCCCCTTTCTGGAGGATCTGGAGGAATTCAAGCGTTCGTTTAAGCAGTACCCGGATCAGGTCCGCCTCTGTATGAAATTGAATCCGCTCGACGAGCCGGGCGCCAGCTTCAGACAAACAGAAAGAACGGATCCGTTGCCGAATGGTGTCGAATCCCAGTTTCTGTTCAAGCGAATCCGGGTAGATCATGGCCGAATGAGATCCGGTAATGCTTTTTGTTCTTTCAGCGCAAGCGAGTCTACGATCGCGGCGTAGATCTTCTCAAGCTGTTTGGGGTGGGCGATGTAATAGTCCAGCGATGCGCGGAATACTGAGTCATTGACGCCAGCCTGTTCAAAATTTTCACCTCCATAAGCTGGAAAACGCGTTCGGCGGAATCGCGTGGCAGGGTGAGCCGGTTGACTTTTTCTTCGGCAATGTAGATGTCCTGCAACACTTCCACCATCTCTGCGTGGGAGAGCACTCCTTCGGCGGGCTGCTCATCCTGGGGGGTGCATGCGAGAACGACTCCAGCAACAAAAGCGGCTATTAACGCGAGGATGCTTGCGGTTCGTAATTTGCCTTTCACAGTTTTTAGATACCTATCCCATTTCAGGTGGCGCAAAATAATGATAATTGTCCTATTTTTGGCCGTTTTGCAATATTGCGAAGCAAAACGTATGCTAATTGATAAGTCCCTTTGAAAGACATTCTTAAAAAGCTGCGCAAATACGAAATACAGATACGCAAGGCGATCAACAGCCATATGCAGGGGGACTTCCATTCAATCTTCAAAGGCTCCGGCCTGGAGTTCGACGATGTAAGACCCTACCAATACGGCGACGATATCCGCACCATCGACTGGAACGTGTCGGCGAAGGGTCACGGCACTTTTGTAAAAACTTTCCGGGAGGAGAAAGAGCAAACTGTGTTTTTTATTCTCGACGTCTCTGCGTCAGAGGATATCGGCAGTCCGGGTAAGACCAAGGCAGACATCGGGAAGGAGATTTGTGGTGTTCTGGCATTAGCGGCAGTAAAGGAGTCAAGCCACGTTGGCCTGATCTGCTTTTCGGATGTCAAGGAAAAATATTTCAAGCCGACCAAGGGGCATTCACAGGCCTACGAGATCATTTCCGCGCTTGCCACCCTGAAGCCAAAATCGCTGAAGACAAATTTAACCAAAGCAATATCTTTTGCACTCAACACGATAAAGAGACGCAGCGTCATTATTCTGATTTCCGATTTCATCGACGACGGATATTTCCACAACATGAAATCGTTGGCGCGGCGGCAC
>DASPNN010000713.1:0-6044 GCA_035626495.1 Chryseosolibacter sp. | reverse complement strand
ACTCATTCACAAGGAGTACACGCGCCTTTTCACCTCGGGATTCATACACGTCGGCTGGATGCATCTCGTCTTCAACCTCGTTGCTTTTAATTCTTTCGGATCGGCCCTCGAGCACCTGTTCGGCATACCAAAGTACTTAGGCCTGTATCTTGGGAGTTTGCTTGGCGGAAATTTGTTTGCACTTTTCATTCACCGGAATCACAGCGCTTATACCGCATGCGGCGCGTCCGGAGCAATCAGCGGCCTGATCTTTTCTTTCATTACACTCTACCCGGACAGCAGCCTTGGATTACTGATCATCCCGGTTTATCTGCCAGGCTGGGTATTCGGACTTGTTTACATCCTGGTCAGCATTTACGGGATCCGCTCGCGCGCCGGTAATATTGGGCATGAAGCACACCTCGGCGGCGGTGTCGCCGGTATGCTCATCACCCTGCTGATGTTTCCTTCAGCACTCGCGGAAAACTACATCACGATCCTGGTGATGTTAATTCCCGCCGCTGTGTTCATGTACCTGACAATCGCGCGCCCTGAATTTCTTCTCGTCGAAAATCCGTTCAGTAAACCCACAGGCGATTACACCGTTGAGGACCGGTACAACGACGCCAGGCGGAGACAAGAAAAATTGCTCGACCACCTTTTGGATAAGATCCATCGCCACGGGATCGAAAGCCTTACCAGGAAGGAGAAAGAACAACTCGAAAAATTGTCGAATTCGAAATGACGATCGTGGATGTGAGGATTGGGTCCGGGATGATCACAAATTGGCCGTGCCCCCCTTGCCAACGCCAATGTCCCCGCCTGGGGGTCGGGCCATCCGCTATACTCCTCGTGCCAACGCGCTCGCCACACGCAACTGCGGGGTGCCGCTGCTGTCCCTCACGGGGTTTAGGTCTTGTATCCGTGTGAATTTTCGCTATAACATTTGGGGTTAGTTAGCGGTGTGGGTCTGTCTCTATCAAATGAAGAGTGCATTTTCGTGCCATGATGGTTCGAATCACGGAAAATGATTTACTATTCTTGATCAAACTACGCCGTTAACCGGAATTAGAAATTAGCAACTATGAATTAGGAATTCTAATTTTTCTGCGATCCGTTTTTCTTCGGAACCAGACTCAGGTTGGTAGGCGCGTTCTGCGCGTTCGTTCCGACTTTGGTAATTTTCCAGATAACACCGGTTCCTGGTGAAGGCAGCGGAAACGGGCCGGCGCCGGCGAGTTCGAAGCCGATAACACCAATGTCAACCACGTACATGCTGTTGCCGTCGCGCGAGAACTTTACTTCCACCGGATGCCTGGGGCCGGCAGTGGTCACGAATTCTTCACCGGAGGGACCTTTGATCTTGTTCGCAAGGAACGGGTACGCCTCGCGCGTTTTCGGATCAATTCGCACAACTGTATAACCGTTGCGATTGGAATTGTCGGCTGTGAGCGGAGCGCCGGAGCCGAATTCGGCAAGGAACATCTGACCTTTGAAACCGAAAGAATCGCTGATGCTAAAATCGAACTTGGTTACCGCCGCGTTTTCCGGTCGTACCATCCACGGCTTTTCTACGGGCGGGTGGTTTTCCATCAGAAACTTTGGTTTCGGCCCGCGTTCGGGACGGAATCGGCGATCGGTGACAGGAATGCCGGACGAATAATCCGGCCAGCCATACCATGCTCCGTGCTTGACTTGATAAATATTGTCGCTGGCGTGTGCGATGGGCCGGCTCCCGCGTTCATCGTAACCATTGTCCGACACATACAACTGGCCATCCGGCGCCCATTTGAGTCCGTAAGGATTGCGCAATCCCCAAGCATACATTTCGAGTCCGGAGCCGTCGGTGTTGACGCGTAAGATCGTGCCGTTGGCTTTCATCTGGCCTTGAATGACACGCGCCTTTTCACCAAATGGCTGGAAGGCCCGCGTGCGTACCAGCATCGATGTGTTCTTGTTGCGGTTCACTACACTGCTCACCGCGTAGGCAACATCGGCTCCGAAACTTAACAGCCTGCCCTGGCGGGCGAGTACATTGTTGGGATGGGGCGTCAGGAAACTTTCGGAGGTAAGCTCGATATCGCGGACCGGGACGTCGTGAACGTCCGGGTGCAAGAGAAGCCAGACAAATGGATAACTGTTATCGAGTCCAACGACTCCGGCATTGGTTGCGGTGCCCTGCCCGAAATATAATTTACCATCGGGGCCAATAGCCATTTCGTTATTGAAGTGGTCGCCATGGCTCGGCAGACCGGTGACGAGGTCTTTGACCACCCCGCCGCGACTCACGGAAGAGATCTTTCCGCGGTGGGAGACGTAGAGCAATCCCTCATGCCAGAGGATGTCGGTGATCGGCCCATTGAATCCGTCGGCGTAAAGGTTAATGGCTCCGTCTTTTCCGATCATGAATATGCGCGCCGGTGCAAACGGATCGCCATAAACATAGCCGGCTTCGGCCACGTATGTATTTCCGTTTTCGTCAAACTCGATGCTCGAGGGCCACACAAGATCTTTCATGAATATCTCGGCCTTATAACCCTCCGGTACCCATGCGGCAGCCGCGTCCGGCGCGGGAACCCGGGGCATCTCTTTCGGATACGAGCCCACCGGGAACGAAGTTCTGAATGTGCATGAAATTGGCGTCAGCGTGAGTAGTAAAATGGACAATGTAAACACGCCGATTCGGCGAGGAACACATACACTTCTCATAGTGATGGAATTTGGTGAAGCAAAAACCATCCTAAAAAAGTCGTACCGGCAGGCCGTTTGCCGAAACCGCTTGCACTCCCGCCTTTATCAAACCTCCCAAACCTTAACCCCTGGAAATCCGAAATAAAAACGATTAGAAATTAGAAATTAGAAACCATTTAATTCAATCCCCCTTCTGCCCGAGCGAGAACCAGTTGCCCGAATCGTCTTTGAACAACGCCTCTATCCCGTAGAATTCTTTTTTGGGCTCTTTTACGAATTGTACGCCTTTAGCCTTCAGCTCTTCGTAAGTGGCGTAAATGTCTTTGCACTCGAACACACCGAAGCCAAACGTGCCCTTTTTTACCAGGTCGCGCATCGTAGCCGCGGTCTCTTTGGTGAACATCATGCCTTCCGAAATCGCCATGAGTGTGATCTCGAGGCCAGGTTGTTCGGGAGGCGTGACCGTGAGCCAGCGCGCGCCAGGTCCCATGACGGCATCAGTATGTACTTTAAACCCGAGCTTGTTGACATAAAAATCGTAAGCACTGTCCTGGTCCAGGACGTAGATGCTCACATGCGACATCTTTGAGATCATGTGTTTGTTTTTTGACAAAGATGAAGGAATACGAACTGGCGGGCTTCTCGAAAATTGCTTTTTATTTCCAGCCGTTCATTGAGGCAAAACAACCGGGAATGAATAGCAGCGGCTTCTTGACCACAGTCAGCATCATTTGCTGATGACGCTGCAGGAATACGGAAGGCGGCACACCGGTGTGTCGTTTGAACAAAGTAGTAAAGGAACTTATGCTTTGAAATCCGACAGCAAAGCAGGTCTCGGTTACCGATGTATTCATTCGGAGAAGCCGCATCGCCTGTTCAATTCTCACGACCGTGAGGTGCTGATGCGGCGACCGTCCATAGATCTTTTTAAATAACCGGATGAAGTGAAACTTCGAAAAAGACGCCTCACTGGAAATATTGTCCAGGTCGATATCCAAAGCAAAGTTCTCATCGATATACAGCTTCGCCTGCACAATACGCTTGTATAGATAGAATTTTGGATATTCAGCCGCAACCATCTCCCAAGGTAGTTGTTTTTCAAATTCTGGCGTAGGGGCGATACGCGAACCTTGGCATTGAGCCACAATGTAATTTACACACAATCAGTCACTTGCATCTGAAAGGACAAATCTCAAAAAAAATTTTCGGTATCTTGTCCGATCGCGCCACCCCGGTTCGTCATAGGTGAAATTTTAACAACTAAAGCTTAATTATTATGGAACAGTTCATGCTCATTTTTCACGGCGGATCAGACGACGCTCAGCAAAGAAGCCCCGAAGCGATGCAGGCTAACATGGCCAAATGGATGGCCTGGATCGAAAAACTCGAAAAATCCGGCAAGTATGTTTCCGGTGAGCCTTTGCTGCCGGGCGGCAAGATCGTATCCGGATCAAACGGATCGGTTGTCACCGATGGGCCTTTCACCGAAGGCAAGGAAGTTGTTGGCGGATTCTTTATTATCAAAGCCAAAGACATGAATGAAGCGGTGGCGATCTGCAAAGACTATCCGGACTTTCAAACCGGTGGGACAATACAGGTCAGGCAGGTGATGAACGTAAACGAAATGGTCGGCAAATAAGGCGACCCGCGGATGCAGGATGCAAACACAGCAAAGCTCGTTGATCATCTTTTCCGCCATGAGTCGGGAAAGATGGTCGCGGTTTTGACCAAATTGCTCGGCTTCAAGAACCTCGACACGGCCCACGACATCATCCAGGACACCCTGCTCAGCGCCATGACCCTCTGGAGCTATGGCAAGCTCCCGGAAAACCCAACGGCCTGGCTGTACCACGTTGCCCGCAACAAGGCGATCGATTTTCTCAGGCGGGAGCAGGCCCGACCCAGGATTCAATCCGGGTTCTCTCAATCGCTCGACCCCATTCCCGAAACAGCAACCGCAAACCTGTTCCTGGAAACAGAGATAGAGGACAGCGTCCTTCGGATGATGTTCGCCTGCTGCCATCCCGACATTCCCATTGAATCACGGATAGCCATGGCGTTAAAAACCCTCGGCGGTATGACCTCACGCGAGATCGCGCATGCTTTTCTGACTTCCGAAGACACGATTATCAAGCGTATCTACCGCGCGCGTGAAAAAATAAAGAACGAAAAAATTCCACTCGACGTGCCGGTATCCGGCGCGTTGTTGCCCCGGCTCGAGTCCGTCTTACAGGTGCTATACCTGTTGTTCAACGAAGGATATAATTCCTCACACCCCGACACGCTGATTCGACACGACCTTTGTTCCGAAGCCATGCGTCTCTGTCATTTGTTGACCCGCCACACGGATACTGATAAGCCTGCCACAAACGCGTTGATGGCGCTGATGTGTTTTCAGGCCTCACGACTCGACTCGCGTATCGATCAGCATGGAAATATCATCACGCTCAAATACCAGGACCGATCAACCTGGAACCGGCAGCTGATCAGCCGCGGGTTTCACTACCTTGACCGTGCCGCTGAGCTCAATTCATTTTCGCTCTATCACCTCGAAGCGGGAATTGCGTCGGTACACGCGGCATCCCCCTCATTCGAACAAACCGATTGGAAGGCGATCTATCATCTCTACGAAATCCTTTATTCCATCAATCCCAGTCCCGTCGTGGCCCTGAACAAAGCCATCGCCTCCTCGTATGCCGTCAGCGCACAATCCGCGCTTGATGCGTTGCAAAATATTAAAGGGCTTGAAAACAACCATCTCTATTATGCCTCCCTCGCGGAGGTTTGCCTGGGCCTCGGTAAAAATGAGGACGCGCGCAACTATTTTGACTCAGCGATTTCACTTACCGATTCAAAACTCGAAAAGGAATTGCTGAAGCAGAAACGCGACGCGGTCGATTTCCCGGCCCACCCCTAAGCATACTGTGGCCCCCTGCCGCTGCTGGTTCGGTCGGTGATGTTGGCAGGATCGCACGTGTCGCGGCGGTGTTACGCTTAAACTATAAAAAATTTGACAACAGCGTCGATGGCCTTACACTGCATTTAAGAAAAGATTTATTCCCGTTTTCACTATTTTTGTTTTTCAAATAACTCACCGAACGTCTCCGACATGATGGACCAGGAAAGGATTGAAATCAAAGTAAGCAAGAAAAAAGCCGTTTTCGCTTTATTGGGCTCCGTCGCCTTTGTCGTGGTTTGCGCGTGGCTGATCGGGACCGCCGACGATCAAACCCGTTATAATCCGGCCGTCATGAGAACCGTAGCATATATCGGTATAGCCTTTTTTGGTATTGCCGGTCTTTATGTTTTTTACAAGCTTTTTGATTCCAAACCCGGACTCATCATTGACAGCGAGGGGATTTTTGACAATTCGA
>DASPNN010000712.1:0-4078 GCA_035626495.1 Chryseosolibacter sp. | reverse complement strand
CGTCGGCGAACAACGGCCCAACTCGGATGCGAAAGTTTTTGAAGTCTCCATCGAGATCGAGGGCAGCGACATGACCCTGCGCCCTGCAATGACGACCAGCAACAAGATCCTGGTCAGCGTGAAAGATAAGTCCCTCTTTATTCCCCTGGAATGCCTTCACAGTCATTATGACACGATTACATACGTGTATAAGAAGGACGGCATAAATACCGTGAAACAGGAAGTGATCGTAGGAGAAACCAACACGAATGACGCGATCATAGTGAAAGGCCTCGGCCCTGACGACAAGATCTTCCTGTCAATTCCAAAAGGGCTGGAAGACGACGATTTTGAGCTCTTGCCCGAACTCAATGGCAAACGGAAAAAGAAGGACGCCGAACAAACCGAAAAACCTGCTTCGGAGGTCATCACCAAATCGGGGACCTAAACTGCCACTCACTTGAAGCGATTCATCCCACCCCGTGTTCTGGCAAACTTTTATGTTGCCATCGACGCAGTCTTCGCCAACAAGATCCGCTCGCTGCTTACCGCGCTTGGGATTATTTTCGGAGTTGCCGCAGTCATTGCCATGCTCGCAATCGGCAATGGGGCCCAGCAGGAAATTTTGGACCAAATCAAGCTGGTTGGCGTGAACAACATCGTCATCAAGCCGATCATCGAGCAGAAGGAAGAGAAGATCGATGACGAAAAAGCGAAAAAGGAAAAAAAGAAATTCTCCCCAGGCCTGACAGTACGGGACGTCCGCAGCATTGAATCGACAATCCCCGGAATTAGCAAGCTCAGTCCCGAGGTTATACTCGAAACAACTGTTACTCGTTCGGGATTCCGCCGGTCGGCAAAGCTCGTCGGCGTCGAGAACACGTATTTCGAGATCTTCAATTTCGACCTTCAGGAAGGCAAACTATTTACCCCGGAACAGATGACGATTGGCGCGGCTGTGTGTGTCATCGGGCAATCGATCAAGACCAAGTTTTTCCCTACTGAAAACCCAATCGGAAAAAATATCAAGGTTGGCACGCAATGGCTGACCATCATCGGTGTGCTGCGGGAGCGTTACGTTTCCAAGAGCAGCATTAGCAAGCTCGGCATCCGCGATTTTAACATGGACGTCTACGCGCCATTACAGACCATACTTATCCGCTACAGGAACCGCGACCTGATCACGGCCGACGAGATTCGCATCGAAGCGATGCGCAGCTCCGGCAACTTTTTTACGAATAACTCCTCAACCCCATCCGAAGCAGAAGAGCGTGAACGCAAGAACTACCACCAGCTCGACCGACTCGTTATCCAGGTCAATGAGACCGGCTCCCTCGAATCGGCGGCTGAAATTGTGTCACGAATGCTCAAGCGGAGACATTATGATGTGGTCGACTACGAGATTGAAATCCCCGAGCTTCTCCTCAAGCAACAACAGCGCACCAATGACATTTTCAATTACGTCCTTGGCGCGATCGCCGGAATCTCGTTGCTCGTCGGAGGTATCGGCATCATGAACATCATGCTTGCATCGGTGCTGGAGCGAATCAAGGAAATTGGCCTCCGGCTATCCATTGGTGCGAAAAAGTCTGACGTTATCCAACAGTTCCTTTTTGAAGCGGTAATGATCAGTGTGACGGGTGGCATCATTGGTGTCATCCTGGGTGTGAGCATGGCTTATATTGTTTCAGAAATCGCGGGAATTCAGACGATCGTGAGCTTTGCTTCTATTCTTCTTTCATTCGGTGTGGCCGCCAGCGTTGGTCTGATCTTCGGGATCGCGCCCGCGCGGAAAGCCGCAAGTCAGGACCCTATAGCATCACTCAGATATGAATAAAAAATCGCTCCTATCATTTTCAGTGCTTTTTATCTGTTCCGTTTCATTTTCTCTCGCCCAGCGCTATACAATCGAGGACATCATCGCGAGAGCAAAATCCCAATCGCCCGCTTCCAGAAGGGCTGAAACGCTCAAGGAAAACCGGTATTGGAACTTCAGGAACTACAAGGCGAGCTTCAATCCGCAACTTCGGCTCGATGGCACCGTGCCGGCCTATTATAAAACGGTAACGCCTGTCTTGCAGGATGACGGTACATACAAGTATCGCGCGGTAGAACAAATGAACAACGCCGTCCGCCTCGGACTATACCAGCCCATTGTCTGGACAAACGGAACGATCTCGGCCAACAGTACCTTGAATTATTTCCGGAACTATCAGGCTTCCGCCGAGCTTGGGGAACTTTGGAGCGGAACCGTGATGAACATCGAGCTGGAACAACCCCTGTTTGCATTCAACCGCCTGCGGTGGGACCAGAAGATCCAACCGCTGTTGTATGAAGAATCCAGACGCGAATACGTCGAGGAGATGGAGTTCGTATCTCGCGCCGCTGTCGGCATGTTTTTCAATGTCCTCGAAGAACAGGTGAATTTACAGATTGCAACCTTTAACCTGGCGAACAACGATACCATTTACAAAATCGAGCAGGGACGTTATAACATCGGCAGTACTTCATTGGACAAACTGCTGCAAGTCGAGCTGCAATTGCTGAGGTCCCGCCAGGCTGTCGCGCAGGCAAACCTCAATCTTGAGACCGCACGGCTACTCTTGCGATCCTATATCGGGCTCAATGAGAATGATGCATTCCCGGAGCTTGTGCTTCCCGAGACGATCCCGGTGTTTGATGTGATGGTTGAGGAGGCACTCACTTACGCCAAAAGAAACCGCGCCGCGTACGTAAGCTTTGAACGACAACGGTTGCAGGCGGACCGCGACTTGGCGCAGGCGAAAGGAAATCGCTTCAGCACGTCCGTGATCGCCGCCTACGGCCTTAATAACACCGCGGGCATGATGAACGACGTCTACGTGGATCCCATCGAGCAGCAACAGGTCAGTCTGACTTTCAGCATCCCCATCGTCGACTGGGGCAGAAACCGGTCCCTCATGAAGCGCGCGCTCGCGAATAAAAAGCTGACGGAATACACCATCGCGCAGGAGGAAATCAATTTTGAACAATCCATCATCACCCATGTGCGAAACTTTGAAATGCTTCGCCTTCAGATCGAGATCACCAAAAAATCCGACCAGGTGGCTACTGAACGCTACAATGTTTCACAAAACCGCTACCTGATCGGGAAGATTGACATCACGAATCTGAACATCGCCCTAAACGAAAAGGATGAAGCGAAAAGGAGCTACATCCAGGCGTTGAAGGACTTCTGGCTCGCATACCATGACCTGCGCCGGTACACCCTCTACGACTTCCTCAACAAACAGCTCCTGTATACTCCAACGGAATGATTCGATTGTGAAATTTTTCGTTTTGTGCCCCAATGACTTGCACTCACCGGGGTAACTTGATACCAACCTGGGAACGACAAATTAGGATTTAAGAATCATTAAGAATCACGAACTGGGAATTCAAACCCCCGTGTAGTTGAATGGCGTGATCTTCTTCAACTTATCCTTGACTTCCGCCTTAAGCCGGAGTCCGTCGATGAATGCAGCGATCGTTTCCTGCGTGATCTTTTCATTTTTTCGCGTGAGATCCTTCAGCGTTTCGTACGGATTCGGGTACCCTTCTTTGCGAAGTATTGTCTGAATCGCCTCTGCAACGACGGCCCAATTGTCTGCCAGGTCCGCGTCGATCGCCGCCTTGTTGAGTTCGAGCTTTTTCAGTCCGCGTACGAGCGATTTGATGCCAACCATTGTATGCGCTGCCGGAACACCTATGTTTCGCAACACGGTGGAGTCGGTAAGATCGCGCTGGAGGCGAGAGATGGGAAGCTTCGCTGCCAGGTGCTCGAAAATGGCATTGGCGTATCCGAAGTTTCCTTCAGAATTCTCAAAATCTATCGGATTTACCTTGTGCGGCATTGCTGAGGAGCCGACTTCGCCCTCGCGGATCCGCTGCTTGAAATAATTCATTGAGATGTATTGCCAAATGTCCCGGCAAAGATCAATGAGGATGGTGTTGATCCGCTTCATGTTGTCGAATACGGCGGCCAGATGATCGTAATGTTCGATCTGCGTGGTAAACTGCTGACGGCTCAATCCGAGGCGGCCGTTGATAAATCCATTTGCAAATTCCTTCCAGTCTATTT
>DASPNN010000711.1:0-2326 GCA_035626495.1 Chryseosolibacter sp. | reverse complement strand
GAATTTGTTCAGGCCTTTGCCCCAAAGGGACGTGATAGGAATCCGACCCACCGCTATCGTTTCCCTCCGCAGGAATTTAGCATCGATGAAGGCGATGAAGTGATTGAGGTGAAGGGCGAAAAGATTGGCACCGTGCAAGCGGTGTCATTGGAAACCTATACGATCGATATCAAGAAGTCGGGGAAGGCGATGGATATTCACCCACAAGCGGTGCATGTTTCGGAACGCGTGGACCCTACGGTGCTTGCGACGTCCCTAATGAATATAGCACTCGCGATTGATGAGGAGGGGTTTGATCGCCAGTGGTCGTACCACGCATCAAAGGACCTGTTGATGAAACGCGCGCCGCAGTTGGCCGGTGGAAAAAATATACGCGACTTCATGCAGACGAACGACCCGGGATCGGCCGCAGTGGAAATCGCGCTAAACCTGGACCGTAGCGTGTTGCCTGTACAGGGCCCCCCGGGAGCGGGCAAGACCTACACAGGGGCGAGGATGATCATCGCGCTGCTGAAGGCCGGAAAAAAAGTTGGCGTTACAGCGATTAGCCACAGTGTTATCCGGACGCTATTTCAAAAGATCAAGGAACTGGCCGACGAGACGAACATGCGCGTGGACTTCGTACACAAAGTCACCGACAAGACGGATTTCGCAGATTGGATTGAGGAAGTGACCGATTCCGCGAAGGCACTTGGCGCGTTGGGTGCCGGCAAGCTCGTCGGCGGAACTGCGTGGCTATGGGCAGATGCGAATGCCCGCGGAATATTGGATTACCTGTTCATCGACGAAGCAGGACAAGTATCACTTGCGCAGGTCCTCGCTGCATCCGGGGCGAGCCGAAACCTGGTTTTGCTGGGCGACCCCCAGCAGCTTGAGCAACCGAGACGCGGGGCACACCCGGAAGATAGTGATGTATCGGCCCTGACCTATCTGCTCGATGGCCATCCAACTATGCCGGATGAGAAAGGGATTTTTCTCGGCACGACCCGCAGAATGCATCCGCGGATCACGGCATTTACGTCCACGGTGTTTTATGAAGGAAGGCTCGCCGGCTTATCCGGCCTTGAGAGACAGGTGATCAACGGAGGTACTTCGTTTGACGGGGCCGGACTGTTCTATGTACCCTGCGTGCACGCCGGAAATCAGAACCGGTCGCCGGAAGAAACCGACGCCATAGTGAGAATTGTGACACACTTGCTGGCGCAGGGCACTTGGACCAATCGCCTCGGCAAGACTCGGCCTCTCACCAATTCTGATATCCTGATTGTAGCGCCATTTAACGCCCAGGTCGCAGCGCTGATCGAAAGATTGCCCGAGATCCGTATCGGCACGGTGGACAAGTTTCAAGGCAAAGAGGCACCGGTGGTTATTTACACGATGGTCAGCTCAACAGCAGAAGATGCGCCGCGTGGAATGAGCTTCCTGTTCAGTCCGAACCGGCTGAATGTGGCGACAAGTCGTGCGCTGAGTGCGTGTATTCTCGTCGCCTCACCGCGCCTGCTTGAACCGGAATGCAAAACGATCGAGCAAATGAAATGGGCAAATGCGCTCTGTACATTCAAAGAGATGGCAAAAGAGGTTCGTTTGCAGCGGATATGAATTCTAACTACCTCAATTTTTTGCCGTTCAATTGAATCTAACCGATCCCGGGCCGTTCATGGTTGCATTTTTTCGGGAGTTCGAGGCGCCGATTGTCCTCACTTCAATTTATACGCCGGAAATTTTATTGACTCAACACAGTCATCGTTGAGCGATGACCCATTGCCGGAAATAACAAAGTCACAGATCAGCTTCTCGACACAATTTCTCATTCCGTCAAATGAATGACTGCCCTGTTGGACGATCACGTGCCTCCCATTGGGAAAAAACTTCATGACCTCCTCGCCGTATTGCGGCGGAGTTGCCCCATCCCGGTTGCCGGAGATCAGCAACACAGGTGTTTTTTGTTTTGTGGCAGCGATTTTCGGCGCACCCCATCCTTCGGCATTCCAGATTCTGCAAGCATTCTTGATCCGGTCCATCCAATACGTCCCGAGAAATCCTGTCGAAGCTTTGTTGAGCTCCAGAAGTTTCGGATAATCTTCAAAGCAGATGACACACAATGTAAGCGCGTCGTAACTTGCGCGCATGTATGCCTTTTTGTTGTTCAGGACGATGTTGGCGAGCGGCTCGTAGTTCTGGTGATTGGCCTGGCTTATGACGTGGTGTATATTTTTGCTGGAGGACAAAGCCATCAGGGAAAGACGCAGGCTCAGCATCGCCACTCCTTTTGTAATCTCGACCGTTTCCTTCGATTTTGTTTCCGGGTTTTCAAATTCGAACCGAA
>DASPNN010000710.1:0-3795 GCA_035626495.1 Chryseosolibacter sp. | reverse complement strand
CCATTGCCGTCCCGGCTGGCGCACTGACACCTGGGTTTCACTTTCTGGCTATACGCGCCAAGGATGCGAGTGGGAGGTGGGGCTTGTACGAAAGCCGCGGATTTTGCGTAAGTGAAGCAACCACCAATGCGTTCGACATCGTCGACGCCGAATATTTTTTCGACGCCGATCCAGGGGCCGGCAACGGAATAAGCATTGCTGTCACGCCAGGGGCAACTACAAGTTTCTCCATTCCACTTCCGGCGACCGGGCTAACACCCGGCTTTCACTTTCTGGCAATTCGTAGCAAATCATCTGACGGCAAATGGGGATTGTTTGAGGGTCGCGGATTTTATGTCAGCAGCCAGGTGACCGATGCCCCCGATATCGTCGACGCTGAATACTTTTTCGATGGCGATCCCGGCGCAGGGAATGGTATCGCACTTTCTATTCCAGCCGGGCCGGCCCCGGGATTCACTGTTCCGGTGAATGCATCAGGTCTCCCGGCAGGATTTCACGTTCTGGCTATACGCACGCGCGACTTGGATGGAAAATGGTCACCTTTTGAAAATCGCAGCTTTTATGTTACAAAAGCCGTTGCTGACGTTGGTGATATCATCGCCGCGGAATACTTTTTCGACAGCGACCCGGGACAGGGACTTGGATTTTCCCTCGTGGTTTCACCGACCGACACTTTAAGTGAAACATTCGCTATTGAAGTCCCGGATACACTTTCTGCGGGAACACATGAGTTGTTCGTCCGCGTTCAAACTTCTGACGGTAACTGGTCGATCGTCGAGGCAGAACAATTTAGTGTGGTAACAAACTCCCCGCCCATCGCCGACGCGGGGTCCGATGAAACGATTACACTACCCGCTGATTCGGTGACACTGGATGCGGCCGGCTCGTCCGATGACGGTACCGTTTCCTTCTCATGGACGATGATCAGCGGACCGTCCTCGCCCACATTGGTAAGCCCAAATCAACAAACCACTTTGGTGCGGGATCTGGTCGAAGGCGTTTACGATTTCGAGCTGACGGTCGTCGACAACTTCAGCGAAAACGACAGGGACACCGTGCGAATAACAGTCAACGCACCGCCTAACCAGATACCAATCGCGAACGCGGGTGTCGATCAGCAGATCACCTTGCCGCGTGACAGCGTACGGCTTGACGCCGGCAACTCAATCGATGTCGATGGTTCAATCGGCAGTTATTCATGGACTAAGATTTCCGGACCTGCATCCGGTACGGTTGTCAATCCGGCGAATCCGGTAACTGATGTTACCGACCTGGATGCGGGTACGTACCTTTTTGTACTCGCAATCACAGACAACAATGGGGCTGTCGACTCGGACACCGTTGCAGTTTTTGTCGACCCCGATCCATGTCCTTCCGCGCCAGTGATCACCCAAGCGGGCAATATGCTGGTGTGCGATCTGACGGGCGTGGATTACCAATGGTTTATGAACAGTGAGGCCATCGCCGGTGCGACGTCCCAAACGTTGGAAATCACCGTATATGAGTACGCGTCATACGCGGTTGAAGTGAGCGTCGACGGCTGCGCCAGGCGATCAGAGGATTTTGTCTACCTGGTAACCGCTACGGAAGTCATGCGAAACGGGCTTCGCATCTACCCGAATCCATTTCAAACAGAATTAAGAGTGGATGTTTCGAGCGCGTACATGAATAGAAACCTGACCGTCGTGTCTCCATCCGGACGCATCGTCGCGATATATAAGATATCGGAGGATTCGCTGGTAATCGACACGGGTAACCTGGCTTCCGGAATCTATTACCTGGTCATTGATGGACTCATGCCGGCTAAGATCATAAAGTACTGACCCATGAAAACAAAACCGTGGCAACTCATAACACTGCTGATCTTCGCGACCTGCGCGGAAGACATGCCCGACTGCCCCAGCAAAATGTGCGTGTTGACCGGGGGTTGGCGGCTCGCCGAAGCCTACGTCGATGGCGAGCCAGACACCGGAGATCTCAGTAGTTATAGGTTGATTCTTCATGCGCCCGCTCAGGAAACAAGTCTCACCTCTGGCTTTGACCGGACGCAACCCTCGGGAAATACCGATGCCGGTTTATGGTCGGTTGAAAATGGAGGAACGGTGCTGCGCCTCGTACCAGGTAATGATCCCCAACTTTTGGAAGACTGGGTCATTGAAAGTTTTACGCCTAGAAAAATGACGCTCGTCATGCATCGGAACACATCCATCAAGCAAGGTCCCTCCGAAATACGTTTTGTGCTAATACTATTGTGATGACCAAAGACATTCTATGAGACTTACCATTTTAATGCTCGCATGTATTTCCTCTCCCGTCGTTGCTCAATGGCACCTCGGTGGCAAGATCGGTGTTTCGTTTTCTCACTATGAAAGCAAAGTAACATGCACCGAAGTTCCTAAGACAGGATTGTTCGCGGGCGTCACGGCGGTCAGGGATATGGGTGACCATTTGGGTTTGGGTATCGATTTGCTGTACATACAAAAAGGTTACTATCATAAAGTTTGCAACACGATCTACGATAAGTTGGACGCCAACTATGTGGAGCTCCCGGTTCAGCTTACTTATCGGTCTGTTTTATTTAAGAACTTCCAAGCGGCATTCAACCTTGGTGTGTACTCGGCTTTTTGGCTGAGTGGACGTTATAGGATGCAGGGGTTCGACGCATCGGTGGAAGAGGTGTCATTGGAAGCGTTTAACCGGCTCGACTTTGGACCGGGCGGTGGCGGCAGAATTCAGTATATCCTAAGGCAGGGATCGATGTCGCTCGATTTCCGCTACGCGCGGGGCCTGGTTGACATGGCCACGAATCCGAATGATGACACGAAAAACATCAACCGTTGTTTCACGGTGGGTGTTGCGTATATGAAACGGTTTTGAAATTGTCTTTGGATCATTTGATAAGCCAATCCAGCCAGTGAATGATATTCAAAAGTAGTTGCGCATTGTTTTTTGCCGTAGGTTCGTTCATGCCCATCCTGGCTTTGTCTGGCCCAGCGAGCTGTGCCGAAAACATCGCGGCCTCTGCGGCGATGACCACCCGCCCCTTCCCTTCTGAAAAGAAGACGCTGTGAAACAATCCACGCGCTTCGATGAATGGTGTTTTCTCTGAAAATTCCCCGGCGACTACGGGTAGCATCAGCCTGTGATCGTTCCCAAATGCAATGATCGGTGAAAAAGACCGTACTGGAAGAAAAGCGTGACCGGTAAAAATCGTAATGCTGTCAACACGCTCGGCGGGGATCCGGCCATTGGTGATCACGTTGTCGTGAAAGAGGCCCGACGACCTGGTGAATGTTTCAGGTCCGTTCTTTTGGTGAAGAGCATAGCCATTATACAGATTGACATTCAACGCATTACCTATGGGCGCGGCCGCGCCGGGACAAGGCATGTGATCGGCAATCAGAAAAAGTGATCCACCGTTTTGTACCCAACGTTTCAACGCGTCAGCTTCGTCCTGAGTAAATGCCGAGGGTGTAGGCAGCGACCAGGTATCGCCGGGGGCAATTGCGTTCGCGATCACGAGTATTCTGCAATCCTTCAGAGACGTGTCAGAAAACTTTTCATTAAATGGTTTGGGTTGATAGCCATCGGCGGCGAGGACCTTTCCAAAAGTATAGTATCGCGTGGACAGGGTATGAAAGTTATTATGTGCTTCGTCAACATGAACGACAGTACCGATCTTGTTCGGATAAGCGGGACTGTGGGGTTTGTAGCGAAAAGACGAATCGGAAACTTGTTGGGCGCTCACTCCCGCGGCGAGCAGCATCAGGACGAGGACAAAGAACTTTCTTGCTT
>DASPNN010000709.1:0-8250 GCA_035626495.1 Chryseosolibacter sp. | reverse complement strand
AGAATGTCATCCGTGCGACGAAACAGTTTGATTTTCCTTCCTTGCCGGTTATCGCGAAAGTTCGCGGCTGAACCTTGGGTCGAATACGGGTTATCCTGCGTCCGTTGCGTACACTCTTTCAAAGGAAACCATTACATTGTGAGTTCGTAAACCCGTTCTTTTATGATAACCCGTTCGGGACAAAAGACTGTCATTATTACCGGAGCCGGTGGAAATCTCGGACAAGTCGCCGTGATCAGATTCCTCAAAGAAGGTTATCGGGTGGTCGCTACGGTTTCCCCGGGGAAGGCGTTCAGTATTCAAAACCAGAACCTTGAAGTGGCAAGTGTGGATCTGACTGATGAAAGTCAAGTTCAAGCATGGCTGCACGGTGTCGTGAAAAAATACCCTGCAGTCGACGCGGCGGTGCTTCTTGCAGGCTCATTTGCCGGTGGGGATATCGAAGGAAGCGATGCTGCGCTGCTGCGGAAAATGATCGCTGTTAATTTTGAGTCCGCCTTCTTTGTATCGCAAAGAATTTTTAAGCAGATGTGTGTCCAACCTTCCGGCGGACGAATTGTTCTGATTGCCTCACAACCGGCGTTGGAACCAAAAAAAGCTACAACGGCGGTGGCATACGCAATTTCAAAATCGATGCTGATAAACCTTGCCGGCATTTTGAATGCGGAGGGTGATTCAAAAAACGTCGTCACCGGAGTCGTTGCGCCGAGCGTGATCGACACCCCGTCAAACCGCCAGCACATCCCCGGCGCGGACTATGGGCGATGGGTTACTCCGGAAGAGATTGTCGAAATGATACTTTTTATCTGCAATGATACCGGCAGGTCACTCCGTGATCCCATCATCAAGATGTACGGGGGGCTAGGCTAAACAGCTTTCGCAAATCAACACATCACTAAATCATCAAATGCCTAAATGAGTCCCCGCGACTTGAGCTCGAGGTACTTGTTGATCGTTGCCACCGTGAGGTTTTCAGGCCTGGTCAGGATCGTGAAAATTCCGAATTGACGGAGTTGCTGGGCAATTTGGATTTTGCCTAAGGTATAGGTCTCGGCGGTGATTTGCGTATAAATGTCCTCAAGGGAGGTGATGTTGGTGGAGGTGCTGGTCGTGATCTCCGTATTTTCAAAGAAAACGACCACGAGAAGGTGTTGGTCGTTGAGCTTGCGCAGCTGCGGCAGTACACGTTGCAGGGCGTAGGTTGTTTCGAAATTGGTGTAGAGGAACAGAAGGCTGCGGCCGTTGACGAGCTTGCGCAATGCCATATACAGGCTCTCGTAATTGGCTTCGACGACTCCCTCTTTCTCTTTGTATAAGGTTTCCAGGATCTTCTTGAGCTGGAGGCGGCTGCGGTCGGCCTTGATCAGGGCTTTCGGCGTTTCGGCGAAAGTGACCAGCCCGGCTTTGTCCTGCTTGCCGAGCGCGATATTCGAAATAACGAGTGAAGCGTTGACCGCGTAGTCGAAGAGGCTCAGGCCGTGGAAGGGCATGTGCATGACGCGGCTTTTGTCGATGATGGAATAGACCTGTTGTGATTTTTCATCCTCATACTGATTAACCATCAGTTGTGCCCGTCGTCCAGTAGCCTTCCAGTTGATACTGCGGTAGTCGTCGCCGCGGATATATTGCTTGATATGTTCGAACTCGTAGCTGTGGCCGATGCGCCTGACATTTTTGACCCCGTATTCCGTCGCGAGTCGCGCAAATGTCTTGAGCTCATATTTTTTCATCTGGATGATTGAAGGATATACCGGTATATCGACTGCCAGGGGAGCTGTTATGCGGCGCCGGATAAGACCGATCGTTGTTGTAAGAAAGAGGTGGATGTCGCCAAAAGAATATTCGCCGCGCGTGACCGGACGAAGGTCGTAGGCGGTCTGATAGGCAGACCCGGCCTCGATGGACATGTCCAGGTGAAAGTTGCGCAGCTGAAACTGCTCCGGCAGCTCATCGACCAGCGTGATCCATAATTTTCGCGCCGACTTATTGACCAGCTGAAGATGGATCCGGTTTTGGTCGCCCAGCGATAGAACCTGCGGGGCATCTCGGGTGACTTCTATGCGCACATTCCGGTTAAAAAGAAGGATCGTGTCAATGACACACACAACGGCAAAAAGCACCAGGGCTGCTTTTGAAAAAGCGAAAACCGGTGGAAACGCGTATGCGAGCATGAGCGAGACCACGATCGCGGACATGATCCAGAAAAAACGGCCGGGCAGGTAAAGGTTTCTCAGCAGGGTCATCAGCGCGGCACTTCAATTCCTTCTGCGAGCTCTTTGATGACGTCTTCTGCTTCCACACCTTCCATTTCACGTTCGGCCGTGAGGATAATGCGGTGATTCAATACCGGATACGCCACAAATTTGACGTCATCGGGCGTAACGAAATCGCGACCATTCATTCCCGCCACGGCTTTCGCGGCACGCATGATAGCCAGGGAGGCACGCGGTGATGCGCCCAGGCTGAGATCGCCGCTGTTCCGGGTGCTGTCAACCAGCTTTGCGATGTATTCGATGATCTCGTCTTTGATGTGGATCTTTTCAATGAGCTCACGGCAATGTTGCAACTCCTCTTTACCGATCACCGGACGAATCGTATCCATGACACGCATGTTGAAATCATCCTTGAATTTTTTCAGGATTCTCACTTCCTGTTCCAGGGTGGGGTACTTCAACTTGATCCTGAACAAAAAGCGGTCGAGTTGCGCTTCCGGCAGCCGGTAGGTGCCTTCCTGTTCGATCGGGTTCTGCGTGGCCACTACAAGGAACGGAAAATCCATCGGATAAGTGATCCCGTCGACTGTGATTTGTTTCTCTTCCATCACTTCAAAAAGCGACGACTGTGTTTTGGCGGGAGCGCGGTTGATCTCGTCGATCAGTACGAGGTTTGCAAAAACGGGCCCTTTATTAAATGTGAATTCCGATGATTTCACATTAAAAACCGTGGTTCCGGTAACATCGGTAGGCATGAGGTCGGGTGTAAACTGTATCCGCGAAAAACTGACCGACAAGGACTTGGCAATCAGCTTGGCGGTCAGCGTTTTTGCAATACCCGGAACTCCTTCAAGCAGCACGTGGCCGCCGACAAAAATACCTGCCAGGATCAGGTCGATGGTGGTGTCCTGGCCCACGACGACTTTGCTGATCTCATGCTTGATCCGCAGGACTCGCTTGTTCAGCAAATCGATGTCGGCCTGCATCGTACTTTCGTATTCGATATTTTGCTCTTCCATACTGTTATTTGCAATGTTTGTAAAAGTTTTCGATAGCGTTATAAAAGTCCACCAGACGTAAACCGTTGATGTTATAACCGGCATTGCGTTCTATGGCCTGATACTGCGTAAAAATCATTTGAACTTCTTCCAGGCTTACCTTGGACTTTTCAGCAAGCTTGGCAATTTGCAGGTCAGTGAACGTTTGGGCATGCACCCCGTATTTCGAGCGGATAAAATACAGGAAATACTTCATTTTCTTCCGGGCCATGTCCAGGTGATTCTCGTTCTGGTAATGAAGCGACGCGATCAGCTTGACGAATTCGAGTGAAGTATTTGATTTGCTCTCCAGCACAGGAATGACGCGTTGCGTTCGCCGGGCGGCAAAGAAAACATATAACCCGATTGTGATCAGCATCAGCCACCAGGCATACTTCAAAGTGTCTTGTTGTAAAATAAAATACAGGGGGCTGTCGTAGTTATCCCTTTTTCCCATAAAAGGGATTTTGCTGTACTCGTCCCAAATAATGTTTTCTCCGCGCAAATGTGAAAATGTCGCAGTCGCATAGTTGACACTTTCATCCTTAATCATAAAGTAATTTGTGAAAACGATCGGATTGGCATGTATGTACAGAAAACCTTCGCCGTACTTGATCCGCAGGAAATTAACGCGGTCCTGTACCTGATAGCCTATGGGTACAATCGTCGTGGCGGCTTCGCAAAACAGGCCGGGGGCGAAGGATTTCCAATTATAGGAGATGTCTTCGTCGCGAAAACGTTTTGCATACGTGTATCCGCTCTCTGTGCGCAACGTGTCGTGGTAGAAGTTAACCGTTACAGACGGCATCATCTGCCCCTGAAACTCGATCTGCTGATCACATTCGTTCGCATGGATTCTGTAAATGAGGCTCTCAGGCGGTTCCAGGCAAGCGATGACGGCATCGTTTCCATTACGCACAAAAGCCAGTAACGCATCCGCATCCTGGGGGTCGAGGAAAAGGCTTCCTCCGACAAAGACATAACCCGAGTTGCTGGTATACCGGTCCGAATTCAGGAGCGTTTTCAGCGGCTTCTTATCATTGAATTCGAAGGATCCGCCTGGATGGTAATCTTCCAGCATCCTGCGCAGAAAAAGAGTGCCGTACGGTTGGCT
Organism: Chryseosolibacter sp.; assembly: GCA_035626495.1. Classification (GTDB taxonomy): domain Bacteria; phylum Bacteroidota; class Bacteroidia; order Cytophagales; family Cyclobacteriaceae; genus Chryseosolibacter. The sequence continues at coordinate 3,886 of DASPNN010000709.1, read as the reverse complement.
GCTGTTTGCATCGTATGACTCGTGCCATTGGTATCGATTCTGGTCTGGCTCGTTAAAGACAAAGTATGCGACAAGCAACAGCCCCAGCACGCACAACACGATGATCATGGGAGTATTTCTTTTCTTCACGGCGATTTGGAGCTGTTAACTTTTTCTTTCAAGGTTTCGAAGCTTGTGAACAGCCTCTCAAAAGATTCCTGCGAGGGATTGTGCATCCCGTACCAAACGTACTCATAGGCAACTGTCAATTTCCTGACCTCATCATACAGGTAGTCTTTGGCGAAGAGCTCGGCGAGATAATCCCGGTTGGTCTTGTCTTTCTTCCATGCGATTGCGCCAGACTCATTGAGTCTTTTCAGCAACCCAAGGTAATACAACCTCAATGCCAGTCGATAGTTTTTTTCCGCCAGGGCGTTTCTGAGCAAACTGTCGATATCGAGCTCTTCGATATCTTCAACCGGCTGTTCGGCGTCAAGCGGCGCCTCTGATTTTTTCACCTTCTTGTCAAGCCGCGTGTTTTTGATCACCAGGTAAAGGAGCAGCACAAGCAGCCCCCCAATTACGATGTATCCCAGCGTGGACATGATCTGGCTGCCGACCCAGGGTATAGATGTGTCGCGTTCGTCGTCTTCATCCCTGCGTTCTTTTTTTTCTTCTTTTTTGACGGCGGGTTGCTCATCATAGCTTGTCTTGCCGACGATCTCCTTCCATTTTGCCCGATCGAAATCACGCACAGGGATTTTCTCCTGCCTGTATTCAGCGGTGGTGGTCATCTCATCCGGATCAATTACTGTGGGCGCAGGAGTTTGGTACTCCGATTCTTCCGAATGGCTTTCTGATTCGGTATCCGGATCGATATCGACCTCAATAGAATCGGACTCCTGCGCGAAGCCGCGCGACAGGGACAATACGCAACAAATAATTAACAGGATCCGCCTCATCGCTTGCTTGATTTGTGATCCCGGTTTCCGATCAAGCCGATGGCTTTCTTCAAATGCTCCGCAGTCGATATTTCACGCAGCGTGAAGTAGAGCAGCGCCGAGCTGGCAGTCAGGATCGGAAGGACAAGGTTGAAGCCGAGAAATTTGATGAAGATCTCTATGAATTCCACGATCGATCGCGCCCATTCGTCCGATTCTGCAAAATTCCAGCTGAAGATAGAATTGTACATGTACAGCAAGGGCGCTGACAAAATCAGCAAAAAGGAAAAAGCCATCAACAGCAGGATTAATTGCAAACCAATAACATGACGAAAATTGGAGAATGACAAATCCGATCCCCGTGACAGCGCCCGCAGCAGGTTCGTGTTCTCGGTATGCTGTGTGTATGCATAGATGATCACGACGGAAAAGCTGAATATGAGTATAGTCGAGCCCCAGCCCTCCAGGAAATGCAACATGCTATAAACGGTGAACGTGATGAGTTGGATCTGGATCAGGGACCTCCAGCCGTTTCGTTTTCTGGCCACACCTTTTGCCTCGGTATCCAGCAACGACATAACCAGGTAAATGATCAATCCGCTGCCCGCTGCGTTGATAACTATTTGCTCCGGTTGTGGTGTTTTCAATGCATAGAAAAGATCCCCCAGTATGTACAGCCACCATTCGCCCAGATACCTTGCACCCGATCGCTCCTCGGCAAGAAAGAATTCTGCGAACGCCATCGCCAGCGTGATCAATGTGATCGGGCCGAGCAGCTTATTTGAATATTTCTTATAGAAGACAAACGCGTCCTTGATAATTTCCGCCTGATTTTTAATACGGTCCGTAGCGATCGGTTCATCGGCGGATGGCGGAAGCCTGACTTCCTCAAGTTGATAAGCGAAGCCCTCGCGCGATCTATACCACGGATAGACGACAAAATACCCGATGATTATGCCCGCTGATACGATGATGAGAAACAACCTCAGAAAGTCGGGGACATCGGTGTAGCGTGTGAGGAAACTTTCGATGAGCGCGGCTAGAACAAAGATCGGCGTTATTCCAAGCATGAGCTTCAATGACCGGATGGCCGAGATCTGAAAAGCTTGCAGACGCGAGTAAGTTCCAGGAAAAACCAGGCCGCTCCCAAGGGTTAATCCGGCGCCTCCGGCGATAATGATCGACGAGATCTCGAGCGTACCGTGTAACCAGATCGTGAGGGCCGACTCCGCGAATAAGCCCCGCTCGATAAAAAAGAACTGAAAACAACCGACCATAATGCCGTTGTAGAGCAAGATGGCAAGCGTCCCGATGGAAAGAAAGATCCCAAATACATAGGTGCGAAACGCCACCAACAGGTTGTTCAGGGTGATTCCCAGAAACATGTCGACCTCATGGGCATCCTTATAAACGGCCATCGGGTCGCCCTTTTCTATGTTCGCCTTCGTCATCGCAACATAGCTTTCTCCAAGGATAGAACTTGCGAATTGGGGATCCTTCATCGAGGAAAAAACACCGATCGCGGCGGCAAGAAGGAACACCAGCAACGATACGATCAGCTGCTTTCGGCAGAACAGGACCACCTGGGGCAACTCGTCCAGCCAGAAATGTTTAAAGCGATTCTTCTTGCCTTTCTGATGACTATAAATTATCGAAAAGTATTCGCGTGCGATCTTGTTGAGGTAAACCCTGACAGATCTGTTCGGATAATACGTACGAGAATACGAAAGGTCATCGATCACCTGTGTGAACAGGTTGGTCAGTTTCTCAGGGTCCTTTGCGGGTTCCTCAAGAAGCTTTTCTGATTCCAGCCACTTTTCCTTATTTTGAGCGATGAAACGCGTTTCCTTCATGAATTGTGAAAATATTCTTTTAGCGTCAAAAAATGAAGAGTATAGAAATTAAAACTGCTCAAAATGTCATTTTGCAATATGAGCTCGCGGACCTTCGCGATCGCATTTTGGCTTTTTTAATCGATTTTGTTGTGGTTGTGATTGTAATCTTCCTCCTGGCATCTGCGGGTTTCGGGACGATGTTCCAGTCCGACACCGCCGCGGCAATGTATGCCATTTTCCTGCTCTGTATTTTTATTTTTTATAGCCTGGCATTTGAGACGCTCAACAAAGGGCGTAGCCTCGGAAAAATGGCATTGCGGATCCAGGTCATCAAAGCTGAAGGAGGCACAGCATCTTTCTCAGACTATGCGGCGCGGTGGGTTTTCCGGATGGTCGATGTGTATTTTTCTTTCGGAGGAATCGCATCCATTCTCATCGCCTCGTCGGCCAAAGCGCAACGCATCGGCGATATCGTTGCAAATACGGCCGTCGTCAAGCAAGTGCCGCGCATGGACCTGAACCTCAAAGACGTTCTTGCGATTCAAACACAGGAATCTTATAAACCGGAATTCGTTCAGGCAAAGCAGTTGGCAGAAAACGATGTGCTGCTGATCAAGGCCACCCTTGACAGATACCGGAGATTCACGAATCCGGCCCACCGGGATGCCATCATTATGCTTGCCGACAGGATCCAGGAAGTGTTGGGGGTTAGCAACATAACGGCTGAAAATCGCGTGCAGTTTCTTCAAACCGTCCTTCGCGACTATGTCGTGCTGACCAGGTGAAATGGGTCGCCGCATCTCTTGCCATTGAACGCCATTGAAAAAAGATCGCCGGCTTATTCTCGCCGGCGATCCATTGAATACCGATTTATCTATTTGATCTCAATAGCTTTTTTTGGCTTCGGCTCCGGCTGCGGTTTTTTGCTGATTGACAGCTTCAACACACCGTCTTCAAACCGCGCCTGAATATCCTCTTCGCTGCAGTTTTCCGGTAAGTTGAAAGAACGCGAAAATGAGCTGCAAGTAAATTCCTTGCGCTGGTAATTGTCCTCCTTTTTGTCTGACTCTTCCTTTCGCTCAGCGGAAATCGTAAGCACACCCGCGTCGACTGAAATATTAAAATCCGATT
>DASPNN010000708.1:0-3140 GCA_035626495.1 Chryseosolibacter sp. | reverse complement strand
CACAAAAAACCACAACCGGTGTTTTGACCAGTTTCATCACCCGGTTAATAGCGTGAATTTTTCCGCGCCGTTGTGCTTCATGGAAGAGGGTGATTCGGGAATGCCTTTTGACAATATCGGGCGTTCCGTCACAAGATCCATCTGTAACGAAGTATATGGATAATTTGTCCTGCGGATAGTCAAGCGCCAAAGTGTTGGCGATCTTTTCCCGTATGAAATCCGCCTCATTATAAGCGGCAATAAGCAAAGTGACGTGAGGAAGAGTTTCTTCAGAAAAACCTGGCGCCGCAACCCTTTTCACGAATTTACTCAGCAACCAGATCAAGCCTCCATATCCAACATACGTATAAAATACAATCAACAGGCAAACGCCAAAGATCAACAACATCAATAAATCCATCGTTACCAAAAATATTTTAGGTGTTTATTCTGGCCCCTCCATTCAATCACGTTTCGGAGAACGGCTTGTCGTGAGACAACTTTGCTGGTAATCTGTAACAATATTATGCCTGCTGACGCTCTGGCCTGCATGTGTCGCCGGGAGGGCGGCCATGGAATGAAATTTTTACCGGCTGGTATGTTCATTCCTGTGACGAGAGCAATCCGGGGATAATTCCGATTTACGTGTGAAAGTTAGAAGGCGTTGACTGCAGTGAATACGAATCAATCAATTTATATGAAGGAAAAGTTTATCTGAATCCAATGAAAACATGTTTAACGCTTGCGTTTTTGGGTGTGTGTATCGCCATGCAGGCACAATATCTTCCCAATAACTCACAATCTTTTCAGTTTTCCCCGATCCTGAATCCGGGCTTTAGTGGAATTGAAAATTTCAATGACCTGAAACTAAGCTACCGCTATCAATGGGCGGGATTTGGAGAATTCGCTCCAACATTCATCAACCTTTCCTATAGTACTCGTATCAAGAAGCCTGTAGATCTCGCCTACAACTCTTTACGAATCAGCAATTCGGCCATGATGAATGTACCGAAGCGCAAACGCATTATTCACGGGCTCGCGGGCCATTTATTTCAGTCCACTGTCGGTGTTATTGAGTCCATGGGTGCGGGCATGACCTATGCATTTCATTATCCGATTATCAACCAGTTCAGGGTGTCGCTTGGGGTGTCGGGATTCATCGAGAATCGGAAACTTGACATGGCGGAAGTTTCCGTCAGAAATCCGGACGCGGACCCGTTTTACAATCACTTGCTGAACAGCTCGACATCGCAGACCGATGTGAACGTGCGCGCAGGCCTGTTGCTGTACACGCCTGATTTTTACTTCGGAGTTTCTTACCTGCCGGCCTTTTATCAATCGGTGCAGTCGTCGGAGCTCGCGTTTGAAGAGCCATTTTACCTGGGTACCGCGATGGCCGGATTCGCGTTCAGGATCAACCCACAGTTTGCATTGAAACCAAGCGTGATTGGAATCGTCCAGATCGATCATTCGGTGATTTATGATGTCAGTATGAAAGCTTATATACAGGATAAGGTTTGGGCGGGGGTAACCTACAGAAGCGTCGAGGCCGGCGTTGGAATGATCGGGTTTAACTTCAACGAGAAGTTCGGCGTGTTCTATTCGTACGAGACCGCATTTGGCGAATTTCAGCAATTCAGTGGCAGCAGCCACGAAATCGTGCTGGGCATGCGATTGAAGAACTTGAAAAAGGAATCCCAATATACATGGTGAGAAGATATCTCAGTTGGTTATTGCTTTGTACTTCCCTGGAAGTATCGGGTCAGATCTTTGAGTTTACGGATCTCGAAAAACTTCCCGCAGCTGTGAACAGCAATGGAGAGGAGAGCGTACCGCTGCTTGCCCCTGACCAATCAAAACTTTTTTTTGTTCGCTCCCTCTATGACGGAAATCGCGGTGGTAAATATGGAGGCCAAGACATATGGGTAAGCGAGCGTGTTGCCGGAACGTGGAAGCCGGCAACAAACGAGTTCCGCTACGTCAACAACCGCGACAACAACGTATTGGCGGGCCTCAGCGCAGACGGAAACGTTGCCTATATATTGAATAGTTCACCGTCGTCCCGGCTTGCAGGAATCCACATTTCGAAGATCCGTGGTAAAGAGTGGTCACGTGCGGAGTTTATTCCAATACCCGGTATCGAAAACGAGGACTTCGTCGGAATGTTCGTAGCACCAGAATTTGATATCGTGCTGCTGTCGATGCGGGGCGGGGATAGTTTGGGTGAAGAAGATCTCTACATCTGTGTGAAAGACAAATCCGGTAACTGGAGCAAGCCTCGCAACCTTGGTCCCACGATTAATACAAAAGGATTCGAGATTTCGCCATTCCTTTCAGCGGACAAAAAGAAACTCTATTTTTCGAGCAATGGACCAAAGGGTTTTGGAGACGCGGATATTTACTGCAGCGAGCGTCTTTACAATTCCTGGGAGACATGGTCGGCTCCGGTCAACCTCGGGCCAACGGTCAATTCGAAAAAGTTTGACGCATATTTTTCAATCTACGGCGATACGATTGCCTACTTTACGAGCAACCGTGACAAAGCGCTCGCAGATATCTATACTGTCAAGGTGTCCGAAAAGCCGGGGCTCCTTGCCGCGGGTCAATCGTACCTTCATAAGGATGAATGGGACAGGCTGATTGGAAAGAATGTTCAGGCAAAATTGCTGTTCGAGCAAAAAAATCCAACGCTGACGGTTGCCCATCGTGAATTGATTTACTACATCGCCAGAAAAGTCTCACTCATGGAAGACATCGGCTTTCACGTGATTGTGAGGGAAGAAGACGATCCCGCGCTGACGGCGGATCGCCTCAAACAAATTTATGGGGAGTTGCGGCAATCCGGCATTGAATTGAAGCGGATACGCGAAGAGCAGACCCCCTCGGCGATCAAGACGTCCAACGTTGCCGTGATTGAGCTCTTGCTGTACCGCGAGGAGCCTCACTGATCCCGGAAGGGTTTATAAAACCGGGTGTGCGCCAGGAGCAGCATTTCCCGGTCGCCCGGTGAATCTCCATAGGCTATGATCTCATCGAATTCATCGAGATCAAACCGTGTTGTGATTCGGCACACTTTCTCCTCTCCATGGCAATTTTTTCCCGCAATGTTTCCGGTCACCTTTGTGCTTTTTACTTCGAGCTGTGTTGCCAGGCAAATGAGG
>DASPNN010000707.1:0-2281 GCA_035626495.1 Chryseosolibacter sp. | reverse complement strand
TTCGTGGATTCTCGCCGGCATGGATGCAGATGCAACCCTTGTGTCTATCGACCACGATGAAAAATTGATTGACGTTGCGAGATCGCATCTGGGTAATGATACCCGGCTCCACCTGGAGTTGTCTGACGGCGGCGCGTGGATCAACGCCAACTCATCAGAGCGTTTCGATTTCATTTTTGCCGACACATGGCACGGAAAATTTCTTCTGCTCGACGAAGTCCTCGGGATGCTCAACCCCGGCGGACTTTACATTATTGACGACATGCTCCCTCAGCCGAATTGGCCCGAAGGCCATGGTGAAAAAGTCTCCGCTTTGATCAACAATCTTGAAACACGCGCCGATCTTTTGGTTACAAAAATGATTTGGTCGAGCGGCGTAATCATTTCCGCGAAGAGATAGGCCGTAAGCGCGGGTGCCAAAGGCAAGCGTTAATGCGTTTTGACTTCCGTCTGATTTGGCCAAAGCCTTCCCCATTCGACCGTCTGAGGATAATTATTTCAAAAAGCCTCCTTTCCAAACTTCAGTTAAAATCATTCAGAACTTAAGGATATTTGAAAGCAGTGTCCTATGACGGACCTTGTGCCCAAGAGAATCGAACTGGTGGATTTTCAAACGTTGGAAATTGATTTGTTTGTCCCAGGCGAATAAGTATTGAACATTGCCGTTAATATAAAATCGCGATCAATTCACACTCCGTTTCATTTTACTTTCCTTAACCTGGCATAATTTTTTTCAAAAGATGTCATTCGACATCTTTGTGGAAAGTGGCCAAAAATTGAAGCAATTCTTGAACAAAACTTTCTCCCCGATTACCTTTAGCGGAAAGCTCTGGGTGAAAACTAAAAAGAACAAAAACAGGAAGGACAATCTTGCAATATCCCAGTGAATAATCAAACGCAATAAAATTCCAGCTTGGACAGCAGAATCGCTGGTAAGTCCAACTATAACACTAATTATTTATGGCTGAGCCACTAAGAACCCGATTCTTAATTGTTGACGATGACACCGATGATGCTGACTTGTTTTGTGAGGCACTGTATCAGGTGGCGCCGAAAAAAATGCGTTGCCTGAAAGTCGAAAATGGGCAGGAACTTTTCGAAGTTTTATCTCGTGAAGGAACGTTCAGCCCTGACCTGATTTTTCTCGACATCAATATGCCCGTAATGAACGGATGGCAGTGTTTGAAGAAGTTAAAAAATGATTCCTGTTGGAAGGACATACCTACAGTCATATATTCCACGTCAACATCGAAACGGGACATCGATCTTGCTTATGAACTGGGTGCGATGTTTTTCGTCACATAGCCTGAGGACATAGACGAGCTCCGTAGTATTCTGGAAGTGTTTGCCACCACTACGGGGGCATCGTTACTAACTGAGCTGAGTAAATTTTCCAACGTAAAGGCAGCTCAGTTAACTGAAAAAAATACCTCTGGTACGTTTTTTTTAATTTTTCTGACATTGTGTTGCTCCCTGTAAACCTCAAGAAGTATGGCAGATTTACGTAATCCTTCCGTGGTCGACATTTTGGATAATGAAGTCGACATCCGTCAGCAGACAAGGGCGCAGCTGGAAACACAATTGGAGGACGCGAGACTTTTACATCGTTTGAGTATTGAGCTTATACAGGAAGACGGCACCGCTGGATTGTATAAGAAGATCGTAGAGGCGGCTGTGAGAATCATGAAGTCCGACTACGCAAGTATGCAGATGTTGTATCCGGAGGAAGGGACGATCGGAAAGCTTCGCTTGCTGGCTTCGGCTGGATTTAGCCCGGAGGCTGAGAAATTTTGGGAGTGGGTTTATTTTGATACGGGCAGCTCATGTGGTGCAGCCTTGCGCGCTCAGGAGCGTGCGATCATCACGAACTTTGCCACGGATGAGTATATGAAAACCGCGCCCACGTTGCCCATTTTCCTTGAGGCCGGTATTTACGCTGCGCAGAGTACACCGCTTTATTCCCGCAATGGAAAACTGCTGGGGATGATCTCGACTCATTGGAATTATCCGCATCGCCCATCCGATCAGCAACTGGAGTTACTTGATTTGCTTGCCAGACAGGCGGCCGATCTTATTGAACGAACAAAGACCGCTGAGGCACTAAAGGAAAGCGAAGAGCAACTTCGAAAGCTTACTGCGCATTTAGAGGAGAAAGTGGATGAAAGAACCAGGGAGCTTCAACGCTCAAATGAAGATCTTCAGCAGTTTGCCCACGTGGCAAGCCACGATCTCAAGGAGCCAGTAAGGAAGATCAAAACCTTCGGTTTAAAGTTGCAGAAGG
>DASPNN010000706.1:0-2180 GCA_035626495.1 Chryseosolibacter sp. | reverse complement strand
AACCACGGGCCTCGGCGGAGGTATGGATGTGTTTATGGAGAATCCAGCTTCCACCGCGATCGGTATGTCGGTCACTCATAAGGGAAGCGGCACAGCAGGCAATTTTGTGATCAACAATCCTTCCAGCAATGCGACGGCCCTGTATGCGGGTACCGATGGACCCGGCACCGCAATCTCGGCGCAAAACACGGGCAATGGCAGGGCAGGATTTTTTCACGTAAACAACGGCGCCTCTGTCAGTGCCGCAGTAACTGTGACCAGCAATGGTGCGGGTGCAGCGTCTCTTGAAGCCTTCAACACCGGTAACGGTGACGCAATCTATTCCGAATCCGTCGCGGGCAACGCGGGCGAGTTCAGGATCACGAACGGTACAAATACTCAACATGCATTGTTCGCCGGCACCAACGTGCCAAATGGTTACTCACTCGGCCTGACCCACGATAACCCGACGGCATCCGGCGTATCTCTCGCTCTGTTGTCGGGCGGTATCAAGCTGTCGACATACACACTGTCAGCCGACTCGACCATCAACACGCGCGCCGCTGCCTACTTCATCTCCGGCGGTTCGCCATCCACGTTCAATTTCTCTGGATCGATCGGGCTGAACGAAGGCGATGTGTTTTATTTCTTCAACTCAAACGGGTATCCGGTCACGGTTGGACCCGTCCAGATTCCCGCTGGCAGTGGCCGGACGGTGGTCTACCTGGGCGGTGACTTGAGAGGATTTTAATCTTGCGGATCATGAAAAAGTATTTTCTGACATTCGCTTGGTGTGCTGCATTCCTGCTGGGTGCAGGCGCTGGCTATGGCCAGTTCATCCGCAATACCGGGATCCAGATCAGCAACACGGCTGAACTGACTGCAACGGGCGCGTGGACCAACGACCCCGGTACTGTCATCCACAACAATGGAATCATTGTCGTGCGTGAGAGTTTTACAAACGACGGAATTCTCGACCCGGCTGGCGCCGGAGGTTTTCGCCTGGAATTTTCCACAGACATGAGCTTCAAGCCTGGCGGTGTGCTTCCATTCCTTGTAAAGGACGGCCCGGGCAGTGCTATTTTTATCGGCACGGCGCATGTTACTGACAGCCTGCTCCTCAAGCAAGGCGTCATCCGGTTTGCAAACGCGATGGACACCATGGCGATCATGAGCGGCGCCTTTGTAAAAAGTAGCGGCATGGGTTACATCGATGGTCTCGTAGCACATCATGGCAATGGAAACCTTCTCTTTCCAACGGGAAAAAACGACTTCTACCTCCCGCTAAGAATTTACAACGTCCAGGCTGTACGCGTGACGGCCTCGGTCATCGATGCACCGGCCGGCTCCGCGGGACCTGGCGTGGAGGCCTTGATCGGATTTCCTTATGCATGGAAGGTCGATGAAAAACTCGCGGCGGACACCGCAGGATACATCGGCGTCGAGTACCCAGTCGCCTTGCCAACGGCGACAAATCCCATCCTGGTCAGACTTTCAACTGGCAATGTGTACCGCAGCATGGGAGCAAGAGCGATCAGCTCCGACAGCATCGTCCGGATCAAAAGCTACAGCCGCGCGCTGAGAGGGATCTTCACAATCGCGAAGGGATTTCCTGTGGACCCGGTTACGGATTCACTGGCACTGGTCGCGCTCTATGTGAACACGAATGGACCTTCTTGGGCTACAAGAACGAACTGGACATCCGGGCCGGTTGACACATGGCACGGAATATCGAGATCCGGACAGACAATTACTTCGATCGCACTGCCCGCAAACAATCTGTCTGGTACCGTACCGGCGGAGGTGGCCGAAATCGCAGGTGTCGAGATCATCGATCTGTCGGATAACAACATTACTTGGATTCCGAATTTTTCGAACACCACCACGCTTACGTCCCTGGACGTCTCCGGCAACGATCTCACCTTTGCATCGCTTGAACCGAATGCTTCCGTCGCCGGTTTCAATTATTTCAACCAGGGTAAGTTTGGTGATGTTCTTGATACCCTTATCGCCGTCGGACAGTCGTATTTATTGTCTGTCAACGCGGGGGGCGCGAGTACGGCCTACCAGTGGACAAAGAGCGGTACGCCAATCGCTGGCGCCAACACATCCACCCATCAGTTGAATTCGATCAACCGAAACAACATGGGAGGTTATGTCCTGCAAGCAACCAACCCACAGTTTCCGGGACTCAGCCTTGA
>DASPNN010000705.1:0-8355 GCA_035626495.1 Chryseosolibacter sp. | reverse complement strand
AGAAAGGGCAGACTATCCTTGCTTCCCTTGGCGTCCCCAATACAGGAGGAGCACAAGTGTGGCAGACAATCAGCACCACGCTTCAGCTTGGGGCTGGCTCCCAAAAATTCAGAGTTGCCTGCACAGCAACCGGATTCAGCTTGAACTGGATGGCGTTTGAGCAGGCGACTCAGGCAATGATGGCGATGTCTTCGTCCGAAACCTCTGACGACATCTTGTTGTACCCGAACCCGGCCTGCAATTTTGTCAACATATCCGCTGCCAATCAGGAACCCATAAGGGAGGTTTTGATTGCCACCCAGTCTGGCATCATCAGAACACTCAAGCCGGAAGCAGCGCAGGTTACATTCTCAACTGCGGAGCTGCAGAAAGGGATGTACATCATCAAGGTGCGGACCTCGACTACCTTTGAAGTCAAGAAGCTCTTAATCGAGTAGTCACCGTTGACTGTTGCCAAACCGGAGCCCATTGCGGTGATACGCAATGGGCTTTTTTTCGAAGTTTAGGAGCCATCCGTTGCCGACAGTCTTCCAAGCCCGGTCGTGTTGTCGGTAACACGCTCTCGTTGATGTAGTATTGATGTATTCCATGAAGCATTTTTGATGTAGCCTCGGATTCGTAAACCCGCGCCGGAAAGAGAGAATTTAGCGGATGTAAACGGAATCGCACGCGATTTCGCCAATAACTACCCAACCCAAAACCATATGATGAAAAAAGCTTGTTACCAGCATGTAGTACTCCTCTGGCTATGCTTGTTGTTACCGGTCGCGCTGTCCGCACAGATCGTGCCTGTAGGCAGTGGAAGTTATACCACCGCGTTTCCAGGCACGGATCAAGCAGGGAGAAATACGTTTCCGTCAGGGGCGCCAACGCTCTCAGGCCCGGCGGCGACGAAACCTGTTCCAACCAACGACTGGTGGTCGAACCTCATTAAAGTCGCCCATGGCGGACAGGCTTTTAACTATCCACTGTCTTATCGGTCTCTTGCAACAGGGCTCGTGGTGAACCTAACAGTTCCTCCCGGGTCGGGGCCCTCTGAATATCGCCAGCCCATGGGTGATGTTGCCGGTATCGTCGTGGGTGTCGACGGCCTGAATGCCACTCAGTCCACGGCCGCGGATCACTCCGATTGGACCGTCACGATGAATTGGGCCTCATCAGGAAGATCATTTAATGCCACCATTGGCATGGGCATGCCATTCACTTACTTTACGAAAAGCAGCGCGGATGTTGCCAAAGTGATGGTAAACCACAATCCGGGGGGAGCTACGATCAGCGGTAACAAGATCATCATCACCAACAATTACAACGGCGCCAACTACGTCGTCTTTGGGCCCGCCGGAACGGTCTGGTCTGGAAGTGGTGGAGTTTTTACCTCAACGCTCAATGGCAAGAATTACTGGTCGATGGCGATGCTGCCTGCCGGTGTGGATGTAAATACCGCGATCACCAATCTTGCGCCTTATGCATTTGTTTTTCCTGGCAACACCCAGGTGGCGTGGAACTACAACGCATCCACGGGCGCGTTACGCACAACATTCACCGTGACAGCGGATGTAAAAGAAGGAACGGCAAGCACATTCCTGCAGGGATTGCTACCCCACCAGTGGTCGCGGCTCGCCCTTGGATCACCCGTACCGTCGGGTTACACCTACAACACCGTTCGCGGTCAGCTGCGGATGCTCGCCTCCAATACCTTCACAGTCGAGAACCGGTTCAGCGGTATTCTCCCCACGCTGCCGAACCTTGCCAAGTACAGCGGTGGCTTCGACCCGGGAGCCCTCTATCGGAAAATCGACCTGATGAAGAATGACGGTTTGGCCGAGTGGACCGACTCCTACAACGAAGGCCAGGCCATGAACCGTCTCGTGCAGGCTGCGCACCTCGCGCACCAGCTCGGTCACACCGAAGCACGCGACAGAATGATCAACACAGTAAAAGCCCGCCTTGAAGACTGGTTTAAGGCGGAAGGCGGTGAAGTGGCCTTCCTGTTTTACTACAACAACACATGGAAAACGATGATCGGCTACCCGGCCGGTCACCGGCAGGACGAAAACCTCAACGACCACCATTTTCATTGGGGCTATTTCATCCACGCGGCCGCAGCGATCGAACAATATCAGCCCGGTTGGGCGAGCCAATGGGGTGGCATGGTGGACTTACTCATTCGCGATGCAGCTAACCCGTCGCGTACCGATACCATGTTCCCATTCCTGAGAAATTTCAGTCCTTTTGCGGGCCATTGCTGGGCAAATGGTTTTGCGACTGAGCCATTTGGCAACGACCAGGAGTCTACGTCAGAGTCGATGCAGTTCAACTCCTCACTGATACATTGGGGAATGGTCACCGGCAACGCGGCGATCCGCGATCTCGGTATCTATCTGTACACCACCGAGCAATCGGCGGTTGAAGAGTATTGGTTCGATCAGAATGACCGGACCTTTCAACCTGAATATGCGCACGAAATGGTCGCGCGGATCTGGGGTGGTGGTTACGACAATGGCACGTGGTGGACGTCGGACATTGCAGCTTCTTACGGCATCCAGTTGTACCCCATCCATGGTGGCGCGCTATACATGGGGCACAACACAGCCTATGTTCAAAAGGTTTGGGATGGCATGAAAGCCAAGACCCAGGTCTTGTCTAACACGCCGAACGATAATCTCTGGTACGATACGTATTGGAGCTACCTTGCTTTTCTTGATCCGCAGCAGGCGATCGATTTGTATAATGGATACACGAACAGGAACATCAAGTTCGGGATCTCCGATGCCCAGACCTATCATTGGCTGCATACCATGAACGCCCTGGGCCAGGTGGCCGAGGAAGTCACCGCCAACCATCCGGTGGCGGCGGTGTTTAACAAAGCGGGATCCAAGACTTATGTGGCTTACAACTATGGGGCGACGGCGATCACGGTATCTTTCTCGGACGGGTTTTCCATGGCGGTGCCGGCGCGCGCGATGGCGACAAGCCGGGACGTCAGTGTGACCGTATCGCTTAGCGCGAATACGACCCAGGTTCCGACAAACGGAACAGTGACCCTGACAGCAACAACCACCGGTAGTGGCATTACAAAGGTTGACTTCTACCGCGACGGGACGTTGATCGGTACCGACGCCACCGCTCCATACGCGCTCACAACGGCGCCGCTGGCTGCAGGGCTGCCGAACTTTCACGCGCGCGCCTACGTGGGCACGGTGAATCACCAGGTGTCCAACATCGTTTCCGTTCAGGCCGGTTCGCAGGTTCCTTATGGTGGTACCGTGCGCGCAATACCTGGGACGATCGAAGCAGGGCATTACGACGCTTTTGAAGGAGGAAGCGGGCAGGGCGTTTCATATTCGGATGCCACACCCTGGAATGAAGGAAATTTCCGCACAAGCGAAGCCGTCGACGCAGGCACTACAACAAACGAGGGCGTTACCGTAGGGTGGATCGATGCCGGAGAATGGCTGGAATACACTGTGAACGTGGCACAAGCCGGTACCTACGATCTCACGCTCCGTTATACGTCCGGCAACACGGCAGGTGGCGGACCATTCTGGCTCGAGCGTGAAAACGGCACGAAGATCAGTCCCGACATTACCGTGGCATTCAACGACGCGAACTGGAGCACTTATGTGAATAAGGTCGTCCCTGGCGTCAGCCTCACGGCCGGCCAACAGGTGATTCGCGTCAAAGTCGGCAGCGGTGGATTCAACCTCGGCAGAATGACATTCGCGTTTGTCGGTGGTGGCGATACACAGGCGCCATCGGTCCCGGCGAATCTCACTTCACCCTCGAAGACTTCTAACAGCGTTGACCTGACTTGGACGGCGTCTTCGGACAACGTTGGGGTTACTGGCTACGAAGTATTCGTCAACAGCGAATCAACGCCTCGCGTGACTGTCACGGGCACGTCGGCGACGATCGGCAGTCTGGCCGCCGCCACGACCTACAACTTCCGGGTGCGCGCCAAGGATGCGGCCAACAACGTTTCCGGCTATTCCAGCACGCTCCCGGTCACAACCAATGGAACCCTCCCTTCACCGTGGATAACACAGGACATCGGCGCGGTTGGTGCGTCCGGCAGCGCCTCTCACTCCAGCGGAACATTTACAGTCATCGGATCCGGTGCTGATATCTGGGGCGCCGCCGATGAATTCAGGTCTGTACATCAGGGTGTCTCCGGCGACGTGACAATCACTGCGCGCGTTGCCTCACTGACCAACACCGACGCTTGGGCAAAAGCCGGGGTGATGATCCGGGAAACCACTGCCGCGAACTCCCGCCATGTTCTCACGGCGTTGACCGCCTCCAATGGACTTGCATTTCAACGGCGGACAGCCACCGGCGGATCTTCCACCCACACGGCAGGACCGGCAGGGGCTGCACCTTACTGGGTTCGTCTGGTACGCGCGGGCAACGTGTTCACCAGTTATGTATCGACTAACGGTACAACGTGGTCGCAATTGGCAACGGAGACGATCGCCATGACTGCCTCCACGCAAGTATGCCTCGTGGTAACTTCACACAATGATGGAGTCCTCGCTACAGCGACGTTCGATAATGTTTCCGTCTCAGCGAACGTAGCGGTGACGGGTGTCACGGTTTCACCGACATCGGCGACCATTAACGTCGGGACGACACAGCAACTGACGGCAACCGTTTCCCCGGCGAATGCGACAAACAAGAACGTGTCGTGGAGCTCCAGTAACCCTTCGGTGGCCACGGTGAACACCACTGGCCTGGTCACCGCGGTCGCCGCAGGCTCCGCCACCATCACAGTAACAACCCAGGATGGAAACAGAACGGCTACATCGGCGATTACTGTGCAAAGCACCGCCGTGCCGGTGACCGGTGTCACGGTTTCGCCGACATCGGCCACCATCAGCGCCGGCGGCACCCAACAGCTCACTGCAACAGTGTCTCCTTCAAACGCTACCAATAAAAACGTCTCATGGGTTTCAGACAATACCGCTGTCGCCACAGTCAGTACGACCGGACTGGTGACCGCCGTTGCCGCCGGGTCTGCGACGATCACCGTCACTACGCAGGATGGAGGCAGAACCGCCACCAGCGCCGTCAGCGTTACTTCCACCGCCGCGAATCTTGCGCTCGGCCGCCCCACGTTTGTATCATCCACGGAGACTGCAAGCTATCCCGGATCGGCTGCTGTAGATGGCAATACCACCACCCGGTGGTCCAGCCTATTTGCCGATCCTCAGTGGATCTATGTCGACCTCGGCAGCACATACAACATTAACCGGGTCAAGGTGACTTGGGAAGCTGCCTACGCATCCGCTTACCGCATTGAAACATCGGCCGATGGCTCGCAGTGGACAACCATTAAAACAATTACCGGCAACACGACAACTGTTAACGATCACCCCGAGCTTACCGCTGCCGGACGGTATGTGAGGATTTATGGAACCGCGCGAGCGACACCTTATGGTTATTCGATCTTCGAGCTGGAAGTGTATGGAACGCCATCTTCAGGCGGGGGCGCATGCAGCGGGACGGCTGCAAATGGTGACTACACCTATCAGGTTTCGACCTCGAACGGCAATGTCACATGGACTTTCATTCCCGGAACACCAATCGCGGGAAGCACATTGGCAATCCTGTATGTCAGAGTCGGATCGGGTGCCTACGCAGGTTATACCATGACGCAATCCGGCTCGAACTTTACAATCACCCAACCGTTTGCAAACGGTGCGGCGCTGACATTCTATTTCACGTATCGCGTGGGAAATACGAGCACGGAACGAAATTCCAGTGCAAACCCACACACATACACGGTCGGAACTACCTGTTCGGCCAGGATGATCACGACCACGCAGGTGACTGCGCAAATTGACAGTGAAGAACGGCAGCTGAGAATTTTCCCCAACCCGGCACGCGGGTGGATAAATATTCAGGCTACCGGGATGAAAGCCAGCCAGGTCCGGATCTTCGACGCGACAGGGCGTGAAGTGATGGCGGTACGGGATCTTACTCAACCGGTCGACGTATCGGCGTTGCGCTCCGGTATCTACACGGTAATCGTTGAGGATGGTAAAAGCAGGAAGATAAACCGGTTTGTGCGCGAGTAACATTGATTCACGGACGGTCTTTTTCAAGGATCGTTCGGTCTCCGGCCTGGTGTTGCTGCGGCGACACCAGGCTTTTTCTTTTTTGCCGAAAAATGCCGGGTTTTCGCAGGTTGGAGACCCAAAGTTTGTTAGGTATCTGCTGGCGAAAGTGTTACCTTAGTAATGAAGGAGCCCAACCTTCTGCAACCCAAACCTGTAATTCAAGAAAGAAATGATCTTCCTTTCGAACGATAGCGCTTTTTCTTTGCGGTCGTTCTTGCTCTGTCTCTTGATATTTTCCGGCGCCCGCTCTTATGCGCAACCACTTACACTGGAGTTTGAAAGCTACGACACGAAAAAGGGACTATCCCAGAATCAGGTGTTCGCCATCGTCCAGGACACGAAAGGATTCTTGTGGTTTGGCACCGATGAAGGCCTGAATCGTTTTGATGGTCACGAATTCAAAGTATTCCGACACGACGATAACGATTCCAATTCGATCGCAGATAATTCCGTGCACGGGCTGGTGGTCGACGACGAGGGGGTCCTATGGATCGGAACGAGTACCGGTCTTTCGCGATACTATCCGGAAAAAGAGAGCATCCAGCGGCTGGCGATCAGCTACGACGATCGATCCAAACCGAAAGGCACCGGGGTCAACGAGATAAAAAAAGCGCCCGATGGCAGCATCTGGATCGCCTACCTCGGCAGTGGCGCCGATGTATACGATCCCCGCACAAAACAATTCGAGCATTACACGACCCACCGTAATGATCGATACAAAATCATCAATGACTATGTGATTTCCGTGCAGTTCATGCCCGATGGCGATAAGCTCCTCGGTACACGTGCGGGAGTTCAATTTATCGGTAAAGATGGAATTCCACTCACGCCTGAAGAATCGGATCAAAAGTACCCGTGGCGATCACAGATCGACAACTCGATCACGGCTTTTCATTTGACGGCCGATGGTTCTGCGCTGTGGATCGGCTCCGAGCTCGCAGGCGCGTACAGAGTGGATCTTCGGACAAATGTCGTATCGAATTTCAATACAATGAACAGCGCGCTGAAGTTCAATAACAACGTGCCGTCGGTGTTTGAAGATTCGAGAGGGAATGTATGGATCGGCGGTGAAGCCATTTATCTTTTCGACAGGGAGCGTAATGCGCTCGTGGCCTATGATGAGCACGGGATCCGCGGCAACGTTGTCAATAAGAATCCGGTGATGTCGATCTTTGAAGATCGCGACAATAACCTCTGGTTCGGCACATTTCGTCTTGGGGTACTGAAATACAACCCAGACAATACAAAGATCTTGCACTTTCATTCCGGTCACGGCGAAGGCAGCATTACAAACGACCACATTCTTTCCTTTGCGGAGGATCGGAGCCGCCGGTTGTGGGTAGGCACCGATGGTGGCGGACTTTTCCGTTTCCAGGAGCGCGAGGACCGTTTCGAGCCGGCGCCCGGCAGCGAGAAGTTTGCGTCGCAGGTGATCAAATGTATTTACCAGGCTCCCGGCGGCGAATTCTGGATTGGCACGTGGGATGGAGGTATGATCCGCTATGACCCGGCGACAAGAAAGACTCAAAATTTCAATCCTTCTGTTGGCAATTTTCCAAGTCGGCATGTGTGGGACATCAAGGGTGACGACGACGGCAACCTGTGGGTGGGAACCTTGCGGGACGGGCTTTGCTATTTTTCGCCGCGAACAGGGAAGTATGAATACTTTTACAGTACCCCCGGCGATTCCACCTCCCTGGTGAACAACGATGTGATGTGCCTGTTCCGGGATTCTCGAAAGCGATTGTGGATCGGAACGTCAAACGGCTTGAGCATTCTTCCTGCGGATTCACGGGAATTTATCAATTTCACGAAGAGCGAGCTGGCAGTCACAGTCCTTACCATTTACGAGGATCCAAAGGGGAGTATCTGGTTGGGTACGAATGGCGGCGGGATCATTGTCATGGATCGCGAATTGAATATCATACGCACGATTGGGGAAAAAGACGGATTGCCGAGCAGCACGGTGTGCACCATTGAGCCGGACGGAAAGAACAACCTGTGGGTGAGCACCTATAATGGTCTGGCGCGGATTAGTCTGGGTGACGGAAGCATCAGCGAAGTGCCTCTGATCGCCGGACTTCAAGGCAAGGAGTTTATACCACGGTCGAGCTATTCGTCTTCGGACGGCAGGATGATGTTCGGCGGTGTGAATGGCTTCAATCTTTTTCACCCGGACAGCCTGACGTTCAACCCGATACCCAAGCCCATTGTATTTACATCCCTGCGGATCAAC
>DASPNN010000704.1:0-12393 GCA_035626495.1 Chryseosolibacter sp. | reverse complement strand
CTACAACGGAATTTTTCCGACGTGGGATAATAACATGGTTGCCAGCTTCCACAAATATTGGAATCACAACGACCCGGGTTCCATCCAGGGATTCATCAACATTCGGGATCAACAGAACATTCCCATCTGGCTCGGAGAATCCGGTGAGAACTCCAATGTCTGGTTTCGGAACGCGATCGCCCTCATGGAGTCGGACCACATCGGGTGGGCGTGGTGGCCAATGAAAAAAATCGGATCGGTGGTCAACCCCCTTACGGTAAAGAAAAATGCCGGGTACCAGGACCTGCTCAACTACTGGAAGAACGGCGGAGCCAAACCATCTGTCGAAACTGCCAGGGCAGCCCTGTTCGAGCTGACGGAAAATCTTCGGATTGAAAACTGTATCTACCGCAAGGACGTGACTGACGCCATGATCCGGCAGATCACCGAAGAGCGTACGATTCCATACGCGGCCCACAAAATTCCTGGTCTGGTGCACCTGACGGATTTTGACCTCGGACGGCACAATAAGGCCTATGCCGACAAAGACACTGCCAATTACCACGTCGCGAGCGGAAACTACACGGCCTGGAACAATGGATGGAACTACCGCAACGATGCTGTTGACATCGAGGCCACCAAAGACACCGACAGTCAGTCGAACGGTTTCAACATCGGCTGGACGAATGACGGCGAGTGGATGGCGTATACCGTCACCGTTGACTCGACGGCTGCCTATGCGATGACTGTCCGTTACGCGTCATCCGCGGCCGCGAAAGTCCGGTTGCTGGTCAACGGTGTCGAAAAAACGAAGACCATCGATCTCGCGCCCAGCGGAGGGTTTCAGGTGTGGGCAAACAAGGTTGTCGATGACGTCACCCTGTACCGTGGGAAGAACAAGCTCATTTTATACATTGAGAAGGGCGGAATGAATCTCGGGTACATGCGCTTCCATCTGTCGAAGCAAACGTCCGCCGCGTTGTTCGAGGCTGTCGCCGCGCAAACAACCAAAGACGGTATGGGAATCGTTATTGCTCTTAACAAGAATGCCGCATCGGCGGCGCTTGACCCCGCGGCATTTGCGTGGAGTGCAAACGGGGTCGTTCATACGATCCGGGAAGCGGCGATCGACCCGGATGACAACTCGCGTCTTTTGCTGAAAACGGACCATGCCGCTACCGATAAGGATCTCGTTCGCGTTCGCTACAACGGACAGAATGTGAAATCAACCGATCAAACTTCACTACAGCACTTCACCGACCTTCCGGTCAGGAATATGGTCCCGCTCCATTGGGATGTTCCAGGCTTGGTGGAAGCGGAGAAATTCAATTTGAATGTCGGCTTCGGCGTCGAGCCTACCACAGATGCGGGTGGAGGTGAAAACCTGGGATACACGAATGCGAACGACTACGCCGAATATTTGATATCGGTACAGGAAAAGACGACCTATCGCGCCGAGGTGCGCGTCGCCTCGATGAGCCAGGGTGGTAAGATAAAAATTCAGCAGCTGTCGCAGAACGGAACCGCGCTGAACTCAGTCGAAATCAATGTTCCCGTCACGGGTGGCTGGCAAACCTGGCAGACTGTTTCCGAAAAAATCACTCTTGACGCCGGACGAACAATTCTCAGGGTCACCGTCGTGCAGCCAGGGTTCAACCTGAACTGGTTAAAATTTGCCAAGGAGGTGATCACGGACGCGGAACGTGACGATCAGGGCAACCTCTATGTTTATCCGAACCCGGTAAATGATTTTCTGAAACTTGAATTGCCGTCGTTGTTGTATTCCGAACAAAATTCGGTTCAAATACGCAGCCTCTGCGGCAGGGTCATCTCCCGGAAGATCAGGCTCACCGCGGAAGATTTCAACCGCCTGTATGTCGGGAACTTTCCGGCCGGACAATACATCGTCGAAATCTCCTTCGAAGGAAAAATGTGGACCAAACGTTTTGTGATCCAGTGAGAAGTTGAACAGGATCGATGCCGGCTCTCTCGCTGAAGACCCTTTCTAAAACCCCAGCCGATCCACTTAAATGGAAGTCCGCGATTCGTCGAAGGACTTCTTTTTTTTGAACTGGTCCCGGATCATCATTTTCATTGGCTGTGGCTCAAAAATCCTGTCACGCGTGCGCGCGGTAATTTTTGTTTCACCTATATTTATCGGGATGAAGCAAATCGTGTTGGTTATCTGTTGCCTGGTTGCGCACTTGGCGTTGGGTCAGACGCGAATTGATAGCCTGCTTCGTGAGCTGGATTCATCCATAGCACGCCGGGATGAATTTAAGCTGAAGAAGATACGCAGGATCGACAGCCTCAAAAACGTATTGGCCGCAGGGTCGCCGCCGTATTTGACGTATTCGTCCATTTACGACGAGTACAAATCTTTCAATTACGATTCGGCATTTTTTTATGCCCGAAGGTTACAGCTTGTCGCCGGGCAACTTCGTGATCCGGTCGGACTCGCACATTCCAGGATGCGGATCGGCTTTGTGCTGGTTTCAGCCGGGATGTTCAATGAAGCGCTTGACACTCTTCAATCTGTAGATAGCCGTCGCCTGCCCGACAGCCTGAGGTCTGAATACTATTATGTGATGGCCAGGGCATGTTACGACCTGGCCGACTTCAACCGCGACGATTACTATCGCCAGATTTACACCAGGCGGGCCCAGAGTTTCATCGACTCGGCCCTGGCGCTGCTGCCCGCAAATTCCGCACAATACCTGCTGATGAAGGGGCTGCGTCATCTCCACCGACGGGAGATGCAGGATGCTGAGGCTGCTTATGAAAAAATGATCGCGGACTTCGCGTTGACAGCTCAGGAATTTGCAATCGCGGCCAGCACCCTCAGTTACATTTATCTTTATTCCGGTGAACCGCTAAATGCAAAAGAGATGCTTATCCGCGCGGCCATCGCCGACATCCGTTCTTCGACGAAAGAAACTCTGGCGACACTGAACCTGGCAGACCTGCTCTTTCGCGAGGGCGACGTCGGGCGTGCCTATAAATATATCCGCATCGCCATGGAAGACGCGGACTTTTATGGCGCACGCCAGCGCAAAATGCAGGTCGCTACAATATTTCCTGTCATCGAAGGGAGGGAAATGAGCCGCATCGAATCGAAGCGAAAGACACTCGTTATCTATTCCGCGGGTGTGACCATCATCACACTTATCATTCTGGGGCTGTCGCTGATTATTTATCGCCAGAATAAGACATTGCAACGCGCGAAGTCTGCGGTATCGCAAGCGAACGACGCACTCTCAACCACCAATCAGCAGCTCCAGGACGCGAACAAAATCAAAGAAGAGTATATCTGGTACTATTTCAACACAACCGCAGAATACATTACGAAGCTCGATGCGCTGAAGAAAACCCTGGACATGAAACTAATGACCCGGAAAATCGAAGACTTGCGCTTTGTGGTCGACAGCATTAACGTGAAACGCGAACGCGAACAGCTGTATCATAATTTCGACCAGGTTTTTCTGAAGCTGTTTCCCGATTTTGTGAACGTGTTCAACTCGTTGTTAAAAGAAGAAGATCGCGTTGTCCTTAAAGACGGCCAATTACTGAATACCGAGTTGAGAATATTTGCGTTGATCCGGATGGGTATTCACGACCACGAAAGGATTGCGAAGATCCTCGATTATTCCGTTACCACGATCTACACTTACAAGACCCGCGTCCGCTCAAAATCAATAGTTTCTTCTGAAGAATTCGATCGCCGGATCAACGGTATCAGGGCGATCTAATACCTAGATCCCGGTGAGATTTTAAGTGACCTCCGCAGATTTCAAGCTGCAGGTTTACAACGCCTTAGACGAAAAGATGTAGTACGATTTTCTAGATTCGGCAGCGAAAAATTGATCCTGCCTGCCCGCCCCCATTCCTTTGTCCCATGCTTGAGCACGATCTCGTCCGAAGCGATCGTGAAAATGCAAATTGAGCCCTGAACCCGAAGTTTTATGAAAAAATCAATTTTGCTATTTACCGTTGTGTTATTGATTTCATTCGCGTGCGACGAAGAAAAAAATCACACGATCTCCGACAATCCCACCCCGGCGTCAGTATTGAGTCATGCGGATGGATCGCTAATCATCATCGATGTTGAATCGCTATCAGAAAATATCACGTTTGAGTGGGCGGCGGCGGATTATGGAATTCAAACAGTCGTTGACTACGAGGTTCAAATCGATCTCGGTGGAAATGCGTTTGCCGACCCGGTGGTCCTGGGAGAGACGAGCGAGACTTCGCTTACAATTGGACTTGAAACTCTCAATGATAAGCTCCTGGAGGATCTTGCCCTAACACCCAATGTTCCATCTTCGGTGGAACTGCGTGTGATCTCAACCGTGGAGGGCGCGCATCAGGCGATTTCGCCGGTCGTTACTTTATCGATCACTGCGTATACCGAGGCATTGCCTGAGCCATTGAAGCTTTGGATTCCAGGTGGATATCAAGCGTCGGGCGGAGATCCTTCGAAGAGCGATGCGCTGACCATCTATGCCGTGCCCGGGACGGAAGACAAGGGTTTTGAAGGCTATGTCACGATCCCCGCCCCTACCTGGATCAAGTTCACGAGTGCTCCGGACTGGAGCCACCTGAATTACGGCAGCGCCGGAAGTGAGTCCTTGACCACAGACGGCAGCGCGCCCGGCATCGATGTGCCTGCGGCTGGCTATTACAAGATTGTGGTCAATACCGGCAATATGACCTATCTGATGGTGAAGATAGATTCGTGGGGGTTGATCGGCACGGCAACGCCGGGGAGCTGGAATGAATCGACGGCGATGGAGTATGATGCCGCGACTCAAACTTGGAAAAAGACGATGGCGCTGGCGAATGGCGCGCTGAAATTCCGTGCGAACAATAACTGGGACGTCAATTACGGCCCTGCGGACAGCAATGCTTACAACGGCACGCTGATCCAGACAGAGGCTGCCATCAGTGTGGCCGGGGCCGGAACCTATACGGTCACGATCGATTTGACCCGCTCCAGATCCCCATATGCATATACCTATACCGTTGTAAGAAATTAAACCATGGCTGCGGTGAAGGGTATTCACCGCCGGCCTTTCCCCAGATATGCTGATGAACAAATTATTTTGGATGCTGCTGGTGGCAGTGGCCTGCAGTTCCGACGGCGATGATCCGACACCCGCCGCCACCAATGAGTCGAAGCAGTACGGCATTCCATATGCGGCTGTGCCGGATGCACTGGATGTTGTCATGTATGAAGTGAACGTTCGTGCTTTGAGCGCGCAGGGCAACTTTCAGGGAGTCATCGACAAGCTTGACCATATCAAGGCACTCGGCTTCAATACGATTTGGCTGATGCCGATCCATCCGGTCGGAGAAGAAAGATCCGCCGGCGGGCTTGGATCACCCTATTCTGTCAAAGATTACCTGAAGGTTAACCCGGAGTTCGGCGATCTTCGGAAGCTGCGCGACCTGGTGCAGGCCGCGCATGAAAGAGGCATGGCGGTGATCATCGATTGGGTGGCGAATCACACCGCATGGGACAATTCCTGGATGGCGAATAAATCCTGGTACGTGACCGATGCCAATGGCAATGTCATCATTCCGCCGGGAACGAACTGGCAGGACGTTGCTGAATTGAATTACAACAACGCCGATATGCGCAAGGCGATGATCCATGCCATGAAGTACTGGGTTCTGGAAGCAAACATCGACGGCTTCCGGTGTGATGCGGTGGATTTTGTGCCTTCGGATTTCTGGAAGCAGGCAATCGACACCTTGAAAAAAATCCCTGACAGGAAGCTGATCCTCCTGGCTGAAGGGGGGAAGGCGGAAAATTTTACGGCGGGATTCCAGATGAATTATGCCTGGGATTTTTACAATAACCTCAAATCCGTATACAAAGGCGGCGGTGCCGCCTCCATCTTCACCACCCATGAAAATGAGTACAAGGCTATTCCGGCCGGCGCTGTGAAGCTGCGATACACGACAAACCATGACGAGTCCGCCTGGGAAGCGACCCCGGTGGAAATTTTCGGAAGCCGGTCCGCGGCATTGTCGGCATCCGTCATTACGATATTCACCAGCGCCGCCCCACTCATTTACAGTAGCCAGGAGGTTGGACGCCATCAAAAACTGGCTTTCTTCACCAACGACCCCATCGATTGGGCAGAAAATCCGGACATGGTCGCGGAGTATTCACGCCTATTGAAACTCTACAACGCCTCCGATGCATTCCGCAAAGGCACTCTTAAGTCTTATGCTGACGCGGATGTGGCGGTATTTACAAAAACGTTGGGGAGCGCAGCCTACCTCGTTGCTGTCAACGTAAGGTCAACCGAAAGATCCTGGGATACGGATCCTGCCCTGGTCAATTCCACGTGGACAAACACCAAAGACAATACAACTCTTTCGCTTGGCAGCGTGTTGACTCTGCCGCCTTTTGAATACGTCATTCTTAAGAAATCTTAAACACGCCGGTCGTCATGGGTGAATAATTTAAAGATACTCTCCCAACCAATGAACTACTTAAACCAAACTTTATGAAAACATCTCCTGCGCACCTCCCCCCACGGCTGCTACAACTCCTGCGAAGCCTGATCTACGCTGTGGTTCTGTGGGGCAGTTCGGCCTATGCACAAGACCCTCCCCAGTACGGGACGCCGTTTGCCAATGTACCGGATCCACGCGACGTCAATATGTACCAGGCACACATTCGCCCATACAGTGCCGCTGGAAACCTTGCGGGTGTCACTGCGCGCCTGGATAACATCCGGGCGCTGGGAATCAATGTGATCTACCTGATGCCGGTTTATCCGCATGGCACCGACGCGAAAAGCTCGAATTCGCCCTACTGCGTAAAGGATCACAAGGCGATCGCTGCCGAGTACGGAACACTGAATGATCTACGCGCCCTGGTCGATGGGGCCCACAGCCGGGGCATGGCGGTCATCATGGATTTCATCCCCAACCAGACGTCCTGGGATCACCCCTGGATCACCCAGCATCCCGACTGGTATGAACGGGACGCGAGCGGAAACATTATTGCACTTTTTCCCGACGTGGCGAAGTTGAATTTTGCCAACACGGCAATGCGGGCTGCGCTGATCGACGCGATGCGGTACTGGATCTTTGCCGCGAACATCGATGGCTACCGTTATGACTATGCGAACAATGCGCCGCTGGATTTCTGGTCCGCCGCGATCAGCAACCTGCGTGGCATAACGAGCCACAAGCTTTTGCTGTTTGCAGAGGGCGACCGCCTGGAAAATTTCCAGGCGGGCTTCGATTTGAACTTTGGCGACAAGTGGTACTACGATGCGATCAAGCCGATCGCAAACGGGACCTCAGTGGCGCAGATACAAACCACCACCAATACCGAATATACTTACGCGGCCGCGGCCCAGCAGGTCGTGCGCTATACGGCAAACCACGACACACAGAATAACGAGACGGCTATTGGCGTATTTCGGAGCCATGCGGGCGTGATCGCGAATTTCATGGTGTCGGCCTATATGCGCGGTGTCCCCTTTTTGACAAGCGGGCAGGAAGTGGATTTCAACCAGACTATTCCATGGCCCTACACGTCGGTGAAGATCAACTGGACCGCAAATCCGGGTGCGGCGGCGGATTTTACAAAAGTGCTCAATTTCCGGGACGCGAGCGTCGCCATCCGGCGCGGCACAATGACCAATTACTCCAATGCGAATGTGTGCGCTTTTACCAAGGTGTCAGGCTCCGAGAAGGTGATCGTGATCGTGAATCTCCGCAATGCCACCTCCACTTACGTAATACCTTCGGAGCTTGCAGGAAATTATTCCGATGCCTACACGAACGCCGCTGTGACACTCACTTCCGGCGCAACCCACACCCTGGCAGCTTTCCAGTACATCGTTTTAAAGAACACGGCCT
Organism: Chryseosolibacter sp.; assembly: GCA_035626495.1. Taxonomy (GTDB): domain Bacteria; phylum Bacteroidota; class Bacteroidia; order Cytophagales; family Cyclobacteriaceae; genus Chryseosolibacter. The sequence continues at coordinate 4,527 of DASPNN010000704.1, read as the reverse complement.
GCACGCCCAGCGCGATCACACCTTATGTATCGGTTAACGGGGGAGCTTTCACGCAGACATCCGCAGCGACGCTTACGGCCGGCGGCTCGGTCACCTTCGGGCCTCAGCCACTGACCGGAGGCTCCTGGAGCTGGACCGGACCAAACGGATATTCCGCCTCGACGCGGGAAATCACGCTGTCCAATGTTCAAACGAATCAGTCCGGTAACTACACAGCCACATATACAAATGCTTCCGGGTGCCCGAGCAACCACACGTTTACACTCACCGTCAATCCAGCTCCCAGCAACCTGCCGGCACCCTGGCAGACGTCGGATATTGGTGCGGTGGCAACGGCGGGATCCGCTTCGTACGCGAACGGGACTTTTACCGTGAATGGCTCTGGCGCGGATGTTTTTGACTTTGCAGACGAGTTCCGTTTTGTTTATCAGCAATTTTCCGGGAATGTCACTGTCACGGCGCGGGTCGGCTCGCTGACAAATACCAACGCATGGGCCAAGGCCGGAGTGATGATCCGCGAGACTTTGGCAGCGAACGCATCGAATGCGGCCATGCTGCTTACACCTTCCAACGGATTCAATTTCCAATACCGCAATGGCACTGGCGCCGGCTCGACCGCGGCCGGAAACGCTGGCGGCACGATCCCCAACTGGGTTAGAATCACCCGGTCGGGAAATACGCTGACCGGGTATCGGTCGACGAACGGTACCACGTGGACCCAGACCGGCAGTGTGACGATTACAATGCCCGCGGCGGTGTACATCGGATTCTTTGCCACTTCCCACAACGACGGCGTTGTTACCGCCGCAACGTTCACAAATGTTGCCGTCACTGGTGGTGCCAATACCCCACCCGTTGCGAACGCGGGACCCGACAAGTCTTTGGCTGCCGGCACCACATCCACGACCTTGCCTGGCTCAGGGTCCGACCCGGATGGAAATCCCGTCACCTATACCTGGTCCCAGGTGAGCGGTCCGGCAGCGACGATCACTAACGGAACCACCGCCACGGCAACGGTCAGCAACCTCACCAACGGGAACACCTATGTATTCGCGCTGACCGTCAATGATGGATCGCTGACAGCCTCGGACCAGGTGCAGGTCAGTGTCTCTTCGGCCGCGACGTACTATGCGCTGCAGAACCGGTGGACCGGGACCTATCTTTACGACGCCGGAGCTAACGCGGGCTATGGGACAACGATTGCCAACAACAACTACAAGTGGGAAAAAGTCACGGTCGACGGTACTTACTTCCGGCTCAGAAATCTTGGTACAGGTGAATTCATGCACATCGAGAATCAGACTGGGTCGGTTCAATGCACGGCTGCAGACGCGAGCTGGTGGAGCGGGCAGTGGTCCCAGGACTACATAGACGGGACCTGGGTGCGATTTCGCAATCGGTGGCAGACAGCGAGCATCATCCACGTGGAAAACCAGACCGGTTTTGCGCAATACGCCGGTGGACAGGACGGGTGGTACAGCGCACAGTGGAGGCTTGTGTCCACCAGCGGACGTGCGCATACCGGAACCGTTGGTTCATTGGAAGCCGACGCAAGTCTGGAAGGCAACAGGCTCGTCGAGATCTACCCCAATCCTGCAAGAGGAAATCAATTGAATATTATGATCGATGAAATCGAAGCCGGTGAAAAGGCCGACGTCTTGATCCGCGATATGAACGGCAAACTTGCGGTTCAAAGACGAATCGGCGAATCCGGCGTGATCGTCCACGATCTAAAGCCAGGTTTGTACCTGGTACTCGTCCAAACCCGCAAGATTCACGCCGTCAGGAAGCTCATTATTGAATAGTCACGGGTAATCGGTTAACGGAGAGCCGCCTCAATAGGGCGGCTTTTTTTTTCCGATTGGGCGACCGGCCATAAGCAATGCAGTGGGGATTCCGAGTCAAATACTGCCTTTTTGGAGGGATTTTCGGGTTGGTTATCTTTTTATTATATTATTCAATTGAAATATTGAATAATTGATTATATTCGTTTCAAGAAAACGGGATCACAGCCGTTCGCCCGTCTTTAACTCTAAATATTATGCTTATGGAAACAACTTCAATCACAGTAGATCCGGTAGCACTGGAAGAAAAGGTCAAAAAAATGTACCGCGATGTGGCGCTCAACCCAATGGGAGAATACCATTTTGAAATGGGATCTAAGCTTGCCGAAAGACTCGGCTATGACAAGACGGACCTTGACCTTATCCCGCCCGCTGCCATCGAATCGTTCGCCGGAGTAGGCTATTATTTTGACCTCGCCCGCATAAAAGCCGGAGAATCGGTCCTCGACCTGGGAAGCGGCTCTGGAATGGACTCCTTTATAGCAGCGCTTAAGGTTGGTGCAAGCGGGAAAGTGACCGGTGTTGACATGACGGATGAACAACTGACGAAAGCCGAACGGCTTAGAAAAGAACATCAATTCGACAACGTCGCTTTTCAGAAATCCTACATTGAGAACATGCCGTTCTCAAATGCATCTTTCGACGTTGCGATCAGCAATGGTGTTATTAACCTTTCTCCGAAAAAGGACAAAGTATTTGCCGAAATATCACGGGTCCTCAAACCCGGTGGAAGAATGGTAATCGCCGATATCATCACGCAAAAGAAGCTTCCGGAGAACATTACGTGCGATCCAACATTATGGGCAGCCTGCATCGGTGGCGCAAGTCAACACGACGACTATCTGAGTCTGATTGAACGCGCAGGACTGAAAATCATGGCGGTCAGAGACAATGAGGCCTACTCATTCATTTCCAAATCTGCAAGAGGCGCAACGAAGCAGTACGGAGTGAAGAGCGTTTCCATTCATGCTCAAAAGGTTTAACCGGAAAGAAGCTATGAAGGTAACTCTGAAAAATCTCATTTCGGTTATGCTGGTCGTTTCCACGTCGGCACTCAGCGCGCAACAAGAGCCCATGGTTGGGCAGGTTGCCCCGGCGTTCACGCTCAATGACTTGAATGCCAAATCGTGGTCTCTGGAACAAATGAAGGGAAAGATCACCGTGATTCACTTTGCGACCACCTGGTGTCCGTTTTGCAATGCCGAAGCACCTAACCTGGAACAACTTTATAAAGATTATAAAGACAAAGGGGTTCAGGTATTCATCATAGATGATGGAGGACAAGGAACTTGTCGAACGATCATTCAAACGTTTCAATTTTTCGTTCCCTGTGCTGCTTGACAGCGATGGCAAGATCGCCACAAGCTATGCGCCTCAAAATGTACAGCCTGATCTTGCGCGACATGAAGTACCCATTGCTTCCAACCTGATCATTGACAAAGAAGGGAACATTCGATTTTATTCTCTTCTGAATACCACTGGCTTTGATGCAAAACTTTTGAAGCTGAGAGAAAAATTGAATGAATTGCAGCAATCCCAATGAAACAACTCATGATCATATGCTTGTTTAGCGTCAGTGCAGTGGCACAATCGGATGACGCGCTGGTGAAAGTACGTGTCCCTGCAGTGAAAGCTCGGTTCGGCCACGCAGGATCAATCGAAATTTTCGTTAGTGTGACAAATGGGTATCACATTCAGGCAAACCAAACAAAAGATGAGCTGATCATACCGACCACACTCGAAATCGCGGAGGACGAAACCTTCAAAACAAACGAACAGGTGTTTCCGTCAGCTAAAAAATTTACACTCGCAGGAACGGACCAATACCTGGAAGTTTATGACGGAGATTTTCTGATCCAAACCTCTTTCACAATGTCAGAGCCGGGTGAACGGGGAATTCGTCAGCTGAAAGGCACATTGACATATCAGGCATGTGATTCTGTGCGCTGCCTGTTTCCGAGAACCGTTGACTTTTTCGTAAGTATTGAAATACAATAAATGATACAATCACCACGCACGCGAAAAAAGTGTATGAAAATGGTGATCAATTTGTCGAACTACAAAACAAACCAATATGAATCCAAACAAGACTTTATGGGAAAAAGGCGACTTCACACGGATCGCCGAGACAATGCGCGAAAGCGGTACTGCGTTAGTTGAGAAACTGGGCGTTACAAAAGGACTTAAAGTGCTCGACCTTGGCTGTGGGGATGGTACAACGGCGATACCGGCTGCGAAATTAGGAGCGGATGTGCAAGGTGTCGACATCGCGCGCAACCTGGTGGAGGCGGGAAATGCAAGAGCTAAAAAAGAGAATCTCGCCAACTGCACGTTCACAGAAGGTGACGCAACGAATCTGTCTATTCTCGCCGATCGGACCTTTGACCTTGTGATCAGCATCTTCGGCGCAATGTTCGCCCCGAGGCCCGTTGACGTAGCCAAAGAAATGGTTCGAGTGACCCGCCCCGGCGGCCGCATTATTATGGGCAATTGGATACCGGGAGATCCAACCCTGGTTGCCCAGATATTGAAAATTAGCTCGGCATACACGCCTCCGCCACCAGAAGGTTTTGTAAGCCCGATGTTATGGGGAGTTGACACGGAGGTGATTGCTCGTTTTGGCGCCGCGGGAATAGCGCCTGAAAAGATCTCCTTTTCCAGAGAAACCTACACGTTCCGTGGA